>JAIOQL010000617.1 GCA_021413405.1 Leptospira sp. | reverse complement strand
GAAACCGGCTGATTCGACTTCATCATCTGAGAGAATATTTCTTCCAAGAGCTTTACCGGCTTCGTGGTGATTCGGCGTCAGGATAGAAACCTGATTATAAAGGAAAAAATGCCTTACCTGGGGATCGACTGATATGTATTTCCCATTCTTCACGGACACCTCAATTATCCTTTTTATCAGACTTTTCGAAAAATATCCTTTATCGTAATCAGAAATAATTACACCATCGCTCAGGGTGATCGCTTTTTCGAAGTCCGAAAATATTTCGTTTTCTTCTTCCTCGGAAATCTCCACAATTTCCTCACGATCTACTCTGCAAATCTGCTGATGACCCGCAATGATCCTTGTTTTCAGGGTTGTCGGAACCCTTGAGGATTTAAGAAGATGAATATCTGATTTGTCAGGATTTTCCCTTAGAATCAGTTCCTCCAATACTTTTGATTTTTCATCTTTACCGGAGCGGGCGAAAACTTCGGAAATGGCTCCGATCCGTGTCAGGTTCTTTATTACGTTACCTGATCCTCCCAGGGTGATATTTTCTTTTTTTACCCAAACCACAGGTACGGGAGCCTCGGGTGATATCCGGTTAACGTCACCAATCAGATATTCATCCAGGATAATATCTCCAATGACGATGATTCGCTTTTCTTTGAGCTTTGAAACTGCCTGATCAAATTTCTTTTTGGATATTTTATACATAAATTCCCGGATGCGCAAATATGATTATTTCATTTACAAATACCAGTGCACTATTTCAATTTTAATCGTGTCAGTTTTCAGCATACCAATTTTCCCCCTTCCTGAAATAATATTATTTCCCGGTGCTTTTCTACCTTTGCATATATTTGAGCCCCGATACCGGCAGATGTTGGACTACTGTTTGGAATCCGGAAATTTAATGGGAATTGCTTCATTTCGTAAGGACTGGCAAAATGCAAAGGATTCTGATCCACCGATCGAGGATATCTTCGGCTGGGGAGAAATTCTACAAAAAGATTCTCTTTTTGACGGAAGATCAAATATCGTAATTCAGGGACGGGGAATAGCCAAAGTTTCTTCCTACAAATCCTTGCATCCATTCAGGATTGCAGATGTGATTGAAATTGAAATGGATCAATCGTTCAGGCAAAAATCCGAATTCAACCTGATTCTACAAGAGCTGATTCTGCTTACCAAGCGGATGCTTCTCAGGGCAGGCGCGGATGAGTCATTTCTTTTGAGCATGAGCCGGACCTGGGAGCATGAATTTCCGGTTGAATTCATCAGTTCATTGTTGGATATAAAATTTGAACTCAAATATGAGCTGCTTATAACAACGGATTACATAATAAAAGCGAAAAAATTACTGGGAGTTCTAAGAGAACTGAATTTGAACGGGTAATTTTTTTTCTATTCTTTCTGTTTTGAACAAAAAGAAAACAAAGTCGATTTCCCCCGCTACTTTTTCCTGAACAAAAAATTTTGGTGATTTGTCTGAAGTGTTGAAATAATAAGAGTTATAATTTGACCGAAAATACAATTCACCGGGATTTTCCTTTATGGCCAATTGGTCTGAAAGGCCCTGGAGAATTTCCTTTGTATCGGATCTGTCTTTAATTATCCCTCCGCCCGTTGTAACCGTAGCGAATTTCCCGAAAAATAGATTAAGAAAAGATGTCTCCTGTTCAACAAAATTCTGAAGGCTGAAATTTTCCCTTTTATCGGAATTCTCTTCTGATATCAATTCCGGTATAAATTCGTCAGAATCAAAAAATATTCCTCTTTGTAGGGTTTTACTTTTCGAGATACCGGAACGCAGATTGTTCGATAAATCGCGTACCTGAATATTTTTTCCGAAATATTTATGATACAGAACACAGCGCATCAGAAAGAACGAAAAAAGCTCGGGGTTAAATAATTTTATGTTCCGGAAACTCCACTCTTCCTGCTTTCGAAGCGGTGAAAAATACATCTCATCGAAAGAATAGAAATCACCGGATTGAGAAGGTATAAACGTTGAATTGGGTTCTGAATTTTGTTGCACTGCATTTATTATCGCCTTCGAAATAAAAAGAGAAGAGATAAAAAAACGATGTATGAAAAACAAAACGGGCAGGTTTTCTATACCTGCCCGTTAAAGACAATGGGATTCGCCTTTATCAGGTATAAAGCTTTTTGATGTCCGATGAATATTTTTCGGTTATCACATGACGTTTCAGTTTCATAAGATTTGTTAATTCATCTCCAACTTCAAACGGTTTTGCAGTTACATAAATGGCTAGGCCATTTACCTGCTCAAATGACTTGAAACCAGTCTTTGTATTGTTGAGATCTTTAATTTCCTT
>JAIOQL010000661.1 GCA_021413405.1 Leptospira sp. | reverse complement strand
ATATAAAACAATTTTATAGCGGTTGAATGCGTATACTTCCGGTATTCATCATAACTAAATCCAACTTCATAAATTATATCTTTCTCAAGGAATGCATAATTGTTAAAGAATTTCCCAAGAATCCGGCTGTGTCTTTCTTTGACCGGAGGATTGGATTTATTTATTTCATCCAGGCCAATCTTACTTGCTTCTATTAAAGAAAGGCCTTTATTTTTTTTCTGAATTTTTGCTATTTTATCTTCCAACAAAATTTTCTTTAAGTGTGAATCGCTTTTAATAAAATCAGATTGCGTCAGACCTTCTTCTCTTGCAAAAAGCAAATCATATTTTTCGGAAAACAAACCACCTGAGGCCGAACGGGTTACAATGTATTGAACAGTGTCCGGAAGTTTATGAATTTCCTGTGCAATAATGTCTGATTTGGAATGCTCGATTTCTGCCAACCTTTCCTTATCATATCCGGATTCGCTTAAGGCCAGTGTGACGTTGCTTACAGTCCCAATTACCAATAGAATTGTCACGAGTGAAATACCTACAAGTTTCACCATGAATGTCGTAGGTTCTGGCGAATTATTAATATAAATTAACAAAATTGTAAAAAGAGTAATCAATGTACCGGAGCTAAAAATAAAGGCATAAGTTTCATATGAAATCGCCCCGGATTTAACGAAAACATTCAGGATTGCAACAAGGAACGCCAGCAGTATTCCGACAGCAAATGCCCTCGTTGCGGCCGCGTCTCTTCCTTTTGGTTTGAAGACTTTTACTATCCCAATTGGAAATCGAACCAATAGATTTTGAATTTTCCGGAAGATGTTCAGACTCGCTTCTTTGTTCAAAGCGTTATTCAGAAACCCGGTGTATTCCGAATATAATATTGTTTTTCTTAAAAGGACAACAAGAACCCACAAAAATTCCAATGCAATTACAGCACCTGCCTCTTTCCCATAATCATAGGTATAGAAATGAGCATCAAAATTGTAAATCTGCTCCATTCTGATTGTTTTAAAAATAAAGTGAGCCCAAATGCCGAATGATGCCAGAAAAGAAATAATCAGAACAATTTTTGATTCTTTCGGATGTTCGTTTCGGGGATAATTGTAGGAGAATTGAATCATGGACATGATTCCAAAAACAATTCCAACTGTAAAATACCGGTGATAAGCCGCCCAAGGGGCATAAACCGAGTATGCCATAAAGTATCCCATTGTAAGAGCAACGAATCCGGTAAAAAATCCTGCAAACCACCAGGTTGGGCCAGTTTTATCTTTTTTGGTTAAAAGAAAAACTGCGATTAATAACGAAATTATTGTTATTGTGAGCAATCCGATTGAGTGATACGAAAGTTGAAACCAATCCATTTAATAAACCTCTTTAATTTGTAGCAAAATTCCCCGTTATATGTTCACGAACTACACAAATTCAATAAATGATCCTGACTGGATAGATTAACCAGCCCGCCGAATTGATAAAATTGTATGATCGTCACTTTAATGTCAGCTTCTTTTAATAATTCGGGAAGAGATCTTTTCAATCAGTTCTAACCGGTCTTAAGTAATTCCATCAGTTTCTTAAGATTTTTGTTCTCCGGATCCAATTTGTGGGCTTCGTCCAAATAGAACTGGGCCTCCCCCCGATTTCCGAGCAACCGGTTCAGGTCAGCGATGTTTACAAGATTTTGCACATTTTCCGGTTCTATATTTTTTAATTTAATAGCTGCTTCGAGTGAAGATTCATAATGCCCTAATTTCTTTTCTGCTATGGATAGATAAAACCAGAAATCAGTTAGATCGGAATCATACTCCAGGTAACGGCCCAAAACATCTACGGCAGTTACGTAATCTTTGCCTTTGAAGCTGAGGAGACCGAGAAGTTTGTTCAGTTTAAAATTTGATCGGCTTTTGCTGTAGCCTTCTGATAGCGCCTTGAGAGCTTTATCTGTTTCCCCTTCCTTCAAAAACGCCTTCCCCTGCTGATAGTATGTTTCGACGTTCTCATCTGAATCCAGATCAATAAAAACAGTTTCCTCATTTTCAGGTTCAGTTTCAGATTCCCCGCTCCCGGCAGTTTCTTCTTTGAATCCGATCCGCAATAATGAAAGATCATCCGTTATTACACCGATTTCTTTGATCCGCTTTTCTATTTCGGAGATGACTCCTTTCCCTTCTTCCACACGCTTCAGGAAAAGAGTCTCGTCATCGTTAATAGTACGAATCGGCTCATTTGGTGTAAGATCCAGATCATCGCGACCATCAGATGCAATGATCACCGCATCTCCGGGCATCAATTGGAATTTATATACCTGGAATTCAATTTCTGAATCGAGCCCAAGTTTTCTTAGTTTCAGATCGTCTTCGATGAAACTTGCCTTACCGTCGCGGTAGAGCACGCTGAACGGGTGCTCCGCGTTAAAATACCACATTTCCCCCGTCTCATCATCAATAATCGAAACAACGCAGGAAATAACCATTGATCCGTTGAAACTTTTGAACACTCCATGAATCTCATTGTATATTTCTGTGAGCCATCGCTCCGGGTTTGAGTCAAGTATCCTTTTGTTCCCGGCTGATCTAGCCATGATAGAATTCATAACAACCCCCATCACGAGAGAACCCCCTGCTCCCTGCATCGATTTCCCCATCGCATCCCCGTTCATTGCCATGGTGAAAGTCCGGAAGTTTTCGGAAGAACCGAATTTTAAATTTCCGGTTATGCAAAGATCTCCCCCGAGATCTGCTTTTTTTTCCCTGAATTCAAAATTCTTTTTCTGTTTAATGATAAATTCCGTCTTAACATTTCCTGATTTATTTGCATTGTAGAAGAGTGGCTTGGTTAAAAGAGATGTCAGGAAATAATCCCCGTCCTGTTGAACCTTCAGTGCATGCACTTCTTCCATTTTTTCCTGGACTTCTTTTGTCCGGAGCATCACTTTGTCTTCCAGGTTTTCGGCATAATCCTGAAGTTCTCTACGGGCCTCACGGATTGAAGACACCATTGAGTTAAATGAACTCGAAAGAAATCCGATCTCATCCTGAACTTTGATGGGAACTTTTACAGTGAGATCGCCCATGTTCACTTTCGTGACGCCGGCAAGCAGACCGTTTAGTGGCTTAACGAGACTTGTGAAGAAGAATATAGGAAAAAGAATCAGCATACCAAAGACAAGTCCGATTGTAAGATAGGTGATTTTTGCCGCAGTCCGGTCTATGTATGTTCTGTACTCAGTGTAAGGAAAACCTATTTCAATGACACGAGAATTTTCAGGATCGGTCGACCTGTATACTATTGATAATTCATTCAGATTGCTTTGCTGGTATCTTCTGCCATGGGAAACAGAATCTGTTTTCCCTATAGATTGAGTTATGTGCTCAAAATCAAATCCACTATTCCGTTTTTTGTAGATAAATTTTAAATTACCTGGATCAGCCTTTCCATCTCTCAACGGCATTGATGCGACGTATAATATCTCTTCCCGGAAATTTTCTTTGTCGCCTAACGCAATCTTTTCAATTACATTCTCAACAATAACTTTTTTATTATCATCGAAAACCAGTTCTTTGTCTTTCAATACTACTGTATAAATTCCCTGAACAATGAGCAGCACAGTAACAACGCTGATTCCGATTATTTTAACCATAAAGGAAGTTTTGTCTATTGTATTGTTTATGAAGACCATAAGCATTGCAAAATAACCTGTCAAAGTAACAAGTGAATTGACTGTCTGTGCAGTTTCCGGATCAAGCTTACCGGCGTTTCTCAAAATATTACTGATGGCCGGGATCAGAGACGCGTATACCACCGCAACTGTCAGATTGATGGCACCCTTTCTTTCTTCCCCTTCGAGCCGGCGAATCTTCCGGAACATGACCGTCAAAAAAATCAGGACAAAGATCAGTATGCAAAGGCCTGTTGGTCTTCCGGCTGCCTGGGAAAAATTATATGTGTGCTGACCGAAATCAAAATATGGAATTTCCTTCCGGGTCACATAAATGAACAGTGCGCTGATAATATTTGCTGTTGTAACAGTGACAATAAGCACAATTCTCGATTCTTTCACATTATAATTTCTGGGATAATGATATCCGAAATGAACCAGGAACGCAAGGGACCATAGAATTCCAGGAACTGTCAGGTACCTGTGATAGGCTCCAACTGGATTTAAAATAAGAGGACCGACAAACCAGCCAAGTGCCAGGACAAAGGACAGGATGATAAAGAGACCCAGATATTTTGTTGGCTTACTCTTGCCCTTCAAGGTAAGCATATAGCTGCCTATTAGAAGGCTCGTGAGCATTCCGACAAGACCTAAGATTGTAAAGAAATTGTGAAATATCATTGGGGCTCCGTATTGATATTTGTGTACTGCTGTTCTTTCTTTATCGGTTCAGTATCTCAAATAATTTTTTCGCATTCTTATTTCCGGGATCAAGTTTTAAAGCATCATCACAATAGACTTTTGCCTCAGGAACATTTCCTTTTAGCCTGTTCAAATCAGATAAATTGATCAGGTTCGGTACATTGTCAGGCTGTAGACCTTTCAGTTTAATTGCGGCCTGCATGGAAGAATCATATCTACCCAATTTTTTCTCGGCAACAGAGAGATAATACCAAAAATCTGCAATATCAGGATCATAGTCCAGATACTTGCCTAAAAGATCGACTGCTGTGTTGTAGTCTTTTCCTTTAAAACTCAAAAGACCAAGGAGTTTATTTAATTGCTGGTTTGACTGGTTGATGCGATATCCGGCTGAAAGTATTTTTATTGCCTCGTCCATTTCCCCATCCCGGAGAAATTTCTTTGCCTCTGTATAATACGAGTCTACATTTTCATTGTTTTGACCATTGTCTGCCGGATCAGGATCTATATCGATAATCTGAACTGACTCCCCCGTCTCCCGGACAACTCCCACT
>JAIOQL010000039.1 GCA_021413405.1 Leptospira sp. | reverse complement strand
AAATATAAGCGGAAACTTCTCCGGACAGAAATCAATGATACTGGGGCCGGAACGAACGGTATTTTCCAGTTAAAATTGCAATTGCGCATTACACAGGCTTAATTAAATGAATTCAATGGTTTCAATGAAAATACAACACGTTTATCAGGTCGCCTTCTGGATTCTGATAAATTTTGTAATCGGCACCTTGAATGCTCTCCTGATTTCGTTCAATTCCCCGCGGCCTTTCTGGAATGTTTTTCTGAGTACACAAATTACCACTCACACTGTTTGTTCCCTGGTTGAAATTTCTATCTATGTCATCAGTGGCCGGCTAAAAAAAAAGCCATCTTTCCTGAATCTTACTGTTGTATTTACCGGATCCATTGTCTCTGCTTTTTTCGGTGTAGCCCTTGGAGGATTATTTCATGCGATCCTTTTCCGGAGCCGGAGCACTCCGGAAGGCCACGATGATTCATATAATATTCTGATCAGTTCGGTTCTGCTGGCAATCGTGATAACCTCCATAGACAGGTATGTAGATTACTTAAATTTCAAAAGACATGAATCTGAAAAAGCGTTACGCGACATCCATCTCAAGGCACTGCAGAACCGGATGAGCCCGCACTTCCTGTTCAATGCACTCAATACAATCCATTCGCTTCTACAGATCAGTCCTGAAAAAGCAGACATGGCTCTTATGATTCTTGCAGATAATTACAGATTTCTTTCTGCAAAATCATTTGATGAACTCATTCCCTTTGAAGAGGAGTGGAAATTCATTGAAAATTATCTTGGACTCGAAAAACTCCGGTTCGAGGATACCCTGGAAATAAAGATGGAAAAGGAGGGGGATTTTTCAGGCGTCCGGATACCGCCCCTGACCATTCAGCCAATTATTGAAAATTGTTTCAAACACGGTCTAAGGGACAGAGCGGGCAACGGACTGATCACAATAAAAGCGAAAAATTTTCGCAACGAAATCCGGATCAGGATCACAGATAACGGGTCTGGAATAATGGAGGTGGACCGGAGGATTCTATTCCGGAACACTCTCGGAAATATTCTAAGCCGCCTTGAATTCAATTTTCCCGAATCTGAAATGAAGCTGAACAATTCTCCGGGCGGCGGAGCCGTCGCAGAGATTAAGTTCAGGATTTAATTATTTTTTCGTACTGCTTTCTTGCGGCAAAAACTATGGTTCCGGCTTAAGAAGATAAATATATTTCCTATGTGCGAGCTGCAATTAAACCGGTTTGACTTTTGTCATCTCTGCCTGAATTTATTGATAAAAATCAAGGCTTTCCAATTTCAACCTACGCTTAAATAATTTGACATCACAAAAATTTCTGACAGGCTGTGGCTAAGTAAACAAGTGGTCCAGATCAGACCAGCAAAGGAAGAGAACAGTGAAGCTGATTCTTTTAACAATCTCATTGATAGTTTTTACCATTTCCAATTGCACGGACAACAAATACTCCGATATTGAAAGGAAGAAAATTATTCAGGGAATACTAATTGGTAGTAGTGGTAGCCCGGCGATAAGCTGCACTTCTGCCACTTCATTTTCTTCCATTGGAACAGCCGGAGTAACCGGTTCCTGCGGAAGCTGTCACGGAGGAGGAAGCCCTGCTGGCGGTGTGGACGTTAGCAGTTACAGTTCAGTCTCTTCGAGAGTTTCATCAGGGAACCCGGCCGGGAGCGTTCTTTACCAGAAGATTACGAGCGGCAGCATGGCTTCCTATTCCAACACTACGATTAATAATGCGATCTACTGCTGGATCAAAGCAGGCGCACCACAATGAGAAAAATATTCTAAAATCAATTCATAAGGAAAAACAATGAAACCAACAGTAAAATTTACAGGAATTATCGTGTTTTTGCTTTGCGGTGCGTTATCGGCAACACCAATCGCTGAAACGAAGTTAAAAGTGGAATCCGGCAAAATGCTGTTCCATTTGGTTAAAACAATGGCCGGTAGTGATTCACAAATGACAGGTCTTGCAGACCAGGTGAGTGGCTCAATCAATCTAAAAGAGAAAACATTCGATATCACAATGGAAATCAATCTCAAAACATTTGATCTCAGTGGAATGTATAAATTTGCGAATGAAAGAATGCATGAAACATATCTTGAGTCCTCGAAATTTCCGGTTGCGAACTACAAAGGAACCATTGTTTCTTATGATCCGGCCACCGGGAATGCAAAAGTGACAGGAAAAATGACAATCCATGGTGTAACAAAAGATAAAGTTGAAATAGAGGGACATGTCGCTCCATCCCAATCGGGAAGCGGGTATCTTCTGACCGGAGGATTCAAAGTAAACCTGAAAGATTTCAAGATCACCGTACCGGATATCAAACTCGCAAAAGTTAGTGAGATGGTAGACTTAAAAATAAAATTCGAGCTGAGGAGTGCCGATTGAAAAAAATTGCACTGATTTTATTTTTATCATCTTTGTCTTTTGCTTTTGCACAGGAATCGTCTGATTTTGATAAGATATCTTCTGAATCAAAAAAACCGGGTGCTGCGGAAAATCCTAAACCGGATGAAAAACCAAAAGCGAAATCCAATGTTGCGGCACCTCCTGCTTTCAAAGGACCGAACCTGATTCACATGCCGACTGCCCAGCCTTTGCAAAAAGATATTCTGGATTTTCGTTTTAACCACAGGTTTGGAAATGCCAATGCATCTCTCTATGATTTCCTTGGCCTCGACAATGGAGCAAACACACAACTGGCCCTGGACTATGGAATCACAGATAAGCTTTCTGCGGGGTTCTCGAGAATCTCTGCTTTTAAAACTTATGAAGCAAGAACAAAATATTTCCTGCTTCCACAGACCGATTCTTTTCCGGTTTCAATTGCACTAAACGGAGTTGTCGGTGTAGAAACCGAAAAACAGACATTGAACCTTGGTCCATACATAGTTCCTCCGACTACAGGATCAACTGCAACCGATGAATACATTAAAAGAAAATTCAATCAGTATGAATTATCCTATTCTGACAGAACGAGTTACCTCGCTTCCATACTCATTTCAAGACGATTCGGGGAGATATTCTCACTGGAAGTATCTCCAATGTTTGTTCACAGGAATTTTGTAAAATCAAATCTTTCTAATGACAGATTTGGTCTGGATATCGGTGGAAAAGTACGGCTGAACAAATCCTTTTCATTTATATTTGAAATGATTTTCACCCAGAAACGGGATTACAAGGGAGACAATTATGCGACTGCCGATCAGCAGGGTTACGGAAATCTGAACAATCTCACTCCCAATGATATTAATACAACATACAACAAAAGCACTGATTTAACCTATGTGTATGCGAGAAATGTCACTTTCGATAAACCGATTCCATATTATAATGTTCCCTTAAGCTTTGGACTAAATTATGATACAGGCGGACATATTTATAGCGTTTTTGTTACAAACACAAGAGCCTTAGCACAAACGCAACTGCTCCGGGGAGCCGATTTCGATTATAAAAATCGGGAATGGACAATTGGTTTTAACATCAACAGGTTCTTTTCCTTCGCAAAGGAAATATCAGAAGATGATTTCTAAAAAGGAGTTTTATATGAAAGTTCTGTTACTTATACTGATGATTTTTACCGTTTTTAATTGTGGTGAAACTCCAGATGAAAAAAATAAAAAGAAAAATTTCAATGCAACCATTTTTCTGGCTATTGCCGATTACATGCGGACTCAGGATCCGGATGACCAGGAAGCAGCGGAAAACGCAGCCGCCATTGCAGCTGCAAGAGCGTTGCCGCTCTATGATATTTCAAGCGCTTCTTTAACAGAAATACAAAACCTCAATCTGAATGGTGTTGTCGTGAGTGTGAATATGACGACAGGAACACCGGTCGTAACTTTTTACATAACCAATACGACAAACCGTCTCAAGGGATTCGGTTGGACAACCAAAACATCGGGAAAATTTAACACAACCACCGGAGTCTCTAGCGCAACCGCAACTGATTTTATTACAAATTTAACATCTGCAAGCAATCTGCAATTTACTTTCGCAAAATTCGTTCCGGGTTTGAATGGTTCTCCTGATAAATGGATCAGCTACCTGACTACGTCCGTGCCTACTCCCAATGGAATCAATGGCGCGATATTACAAAGTCCAAGGATTACATAGCTTCTGAATATTTAAGCACCGGTAACCAGGTGACCGCTGGATTAACAGCAGTCTCTGCTTTCAAACAATCCGGTACAGGCAATTTAACTTATGATCCCAACCTGCCTCATCGCATCGCAATTTTGATTGGTTCCGGAAGTGTGAGGGGAACATCTACCAACAACTCAAATGGCACAAATCAACCTGTGATAAGCGGAGGATCAGCAGTAGCTGCTTTGAATTTTAATAGAGGAAAAACAATAACGTATGATTTCATTCCATCTACGAATAAGATAAAAGCAAGACAACGGGATATTGTAAGCGTAAACACCTGCAACAACTGCCACAAAGATGTAACTGCAACCACAACCTCCGGAATTACGACGAGAGGTCTGATTTTCCATGGAGCCGGAGGACGCAATGATGTAACTCAATGCGTTACCTGTCATACAGACCAAACAAAGGCACAAAGTACTACGGGAGGAGATCAGGTTTCCAGTAGCTATTCATTTGGTGCTACCGGAAATGGTTTTCTGCTGGATGGAGAGTCAGTTGTTGATTTCCCGGTAATGGTTCACAAATTTCATATGAGCAGTAATCTGATAAAATCCGGAGCAGGCTATTATCCTGCCAGTTCCAGTTACCCATTTCCTACCAAGGCAGCAGCGTTCATTACTAAGGCGAGTTCACAACTTTGCTACAATTGTCATACAACAAATAAGACAGCAAGAAATGAGGACAATTGGAAGACAAGGCCAAGCAAAATTGCATGTGGTGCCTGCCATGACGGTCTGAACTTTTCTTCTGGTTTATTAACCAGTGTAAACCGGTCTAATTTAATGCCAACACATGGTGGCGGGGCTCAGGTTGATGACAGCAAATGCGCAGGATGTCACACAACTTCCAACATAATCAGTAAGCATGGCCTGTAGAATTGAAAAAGAGTTAAAAATTAGATTTCAATCGGGCTCATTTCCTTTCGATAACAAGGAAGGTTATGTCATCATTCTGATCTGTTCCTGAAATAAATTCTGAAACTGTGTCCATTATCTTCCGGAATAATTCTTTTCCCGAAAGATTTTTTTCGGAATCAACGATTCTAAAAAGCCTTTCTTCTCCAAATTCTTCATTATTTGAATTGAATTCCTCAAAAATACCGTCTGTAAAAAGCAGGATCTTGTCTCCTGAAAAAAATGGCGCTGTAAAATCTTTGTATTCATACTCCGGCTGCAGACCCATCAGCCTGCTCTTTACATGAGTGGGAGTTATTTTTCCTGATTGCACCAGAATCTGATCCGGATGACCGGCGGAAGCATACGTTATCCGGTCTTCGTGAATTTCTATGTCGAGAATTATACACGTAAAAAAAGCATTCATCCGGCTGTACCTGTCACAGTACTGATTGTTCAGAATGGTAAGCAAATGTCCCGGGGTGATTGGATAATCTTTTACATTAAAATATTCTGCGTGGATGCACATTGTCATCAGGGATGCCTGGATACCATGACCTGTTGC
The DNA here is from genome assembly GCA_021413405.1 of Leptospira sp. Taxonomy (GTDB): domain Bacteria; phylum Spirochaetota; class Leptospiria; order Leptospirales; family Leptospiraceae; genus JAIOQL01. The sequence continues at coordinate 1,621 of JAIOQL010000039.1, read as the reverse complement.
ATCGGCAATAAATATTCTAATCGTTCCATTTTCCAGTTTATTAATTGCATAGTAATCGCCACCGACATCCGTCATCGGCATATACCTCGAATAGATTTCGATACCATCCCATTCTTCAGTTTTTTTCGGAAGAATATTTTTTTGAATCTTTAGCGCAAGCCTGACATCGTCTGTAATCCGGTTCAGAGCGGAAGTCAAAAGATTGGTTCTGGTTGTAACTTTCTGTTCAAGCGAAGAGGACAATTCTTCCATACTTTCAAAGGCCTTTTTCCGCTCTGAAACTTCATGGACGAGTTCCTGTTTCTGTTCCAGAATTATACTCAGGTGTTTTGCCTGTTCGGATTGATGTTCATCGCGTAGTATATTGATCCGGTCACCAAGGGCCAATGAAAACATTAATGTTTCCATTCCAATTCCAAAAAACGCAGCGTTGCGATTTAAGTAATTATACGGTAACAATCCATTGATTGTTAGCAAATAATCCAAAACACTTAAAATTGCAAAGACCCAGGCAAGACTAAAGAACCTTGCATTCTTTTCATTTTTAAACCACCATAAATATATGCCAATGCCCAAAAAAAATAAGAGGTATATGAATGCCACAGGCTGCAGAATCGCGACCAGAATATGATGAGGCGCTATGACAAAAAAGTCGGTGATTGCAAATAGCACAAATATGAGAATGAAAACCTGGATTAACCTTTTTATCAGCACTCTGTTATTTAAACTTAAGAAGTATATAGCAAAGTACCCCATGAATATATATGGGAAACTGAGCCATGTGAATGGCTGTAAATGCCAGAAGCTTTCCTCTTTTTTCCCGAATACAGATTCAAAGAGTGGATAGTTGTTTATATAAGAAGTGGATGGAATAGCGGAAAGAATATAAAGAAGATACCAGATATATATTTTATCCCTTGTTGAAAAAAGCAAAAATAAATTATAGAAAAACATCGCAAGCATTAAACCAACAAACGCTGCGGCAACGTTATCGTGTCTGGCTTTATTTTGGGAAAGAGAGAGTGTTGTCCCGGCATGGATTGGCAATTCCAGGGGCCTCTGGGTATTTATCCTGACATATACTGTTTGTAAATTATTCTTTTTTCCGATAGGAAGCCAGAACAAATTCGTAGGATATGCCTTATTTCCTTCGGGTCGAACAGAACCAGTACTCGTTGTTAAAATCAATTTTCCATTTTGTTCCGAGTAATAATCTATGTACCAAAGATAAATACTTCCCAGTTCGATCCATGCATCTTTCTGATTTTGGTTGAGAATGGATAATTTCAGCCAAAAAGCACTTGCGGAGGGTCTGCGAATGAAAACATCTTTTTCATTCCTTTGAAATCTTTTTTGATTTTCAGGTTTAACAATATCATCAATTCCCAGATTTCCCTCCCGATCCTCCAGAAAATAGGTTTGTCTGCCAACGAGCAGGAAATCAGTTTCGTTTTGAAGAATGACAGAACCATTGTCTGGTTGGTCTGCAATAATAACCGTTGCAAAGCAAAGAAGCATTGCAGTCAGAAAATTTTTCAATAGAACTACCGTTAGATCAATCCGGATTTATGCGATTTATACAGTTACAACAAGATCAACCTGGATATTCCCACGGGTTGCA
>JAIOQL010000609.1 GCA_021413405.1 Leptospira sp. | reverse complement strand
CATTGCTCACAAGATACCTGGTTCCGGCGCTAACTTTTTCTTCCGCTCCGAATCCCCGGTCAAAGGGGGGTCTGCTCGGTCTTTCGTTCAGGATAAACCTCGAATGCTCCCAGAATATCCGTCTGCCTTCAAAATACAGGAGAAAAGAATCATTGAGCTGGTATCCAAAACCGACTATCAGTCTCTCTGGAAGAGTTTCTTCGAGTTTATCCGATTCCCGGTAGGCGGTATATCTGAACTTTCCTCCTGTTTCAAGACCGGCTCCAAAAGTAACTTTTCCTGTTTTATAACTTAAATAGGCTGAACCAGACAGGGAATAGTTCGACTGGACATAGGAGCGGAATGCAGTTGACGGACCAGCTCCGGCCGCAAGCGAAAGATTTTCGTTAAAGGAGTAGCTGAAAAAAACGTGCCCGGAATAGGAATACATCCTGTCTTTATCGGGAAAATTATTCGCATAAACCTGCCTGAAAGAAACCCCGAGACCATAATTTTTTTCAAGCGGAATATAAAACCCTGCACTGACCGGGCGGACGGCTGAATAGACATTGTCCTGTCCTGAGACAAACAGTGATCCATCCACTACTCCTTTTTTTTCGTAAGAGAGAAGTGCGGGATTGTTATATAGTGCATTCTGTTTTTCCGGTAAGGCTACTCCATTGGATGCCATTCCCGCTCCAACCGGATGATTGAAAGAAGAATCGAAAGAAGCATATTGCGCGGACAGTTGAACGGAAAAAATAAAAATTCCGGCTGCTACGGAAATTCTGATCAGATGATTAAAATTAATTACACTCACAAAGATCACAAAATGACCGAAACGACTCGCGCCAGGCTCCAAACGCTTAAAATAAATATTCATAATATTTATTGACAAGTAACTTTGGCGTCTTAGCGTCTCGGTTGGTGAGCATAGTCGAACCATTGCGAGAGGTATAATTGTTATTTATCGCCCCTTTGATTTTTGTCAGGATCCAAATATCGCCCTCCCGGCATTGTCATACACAAATTTTACAGATTCGGGAGCCGCCAACCCGTCATTTTTTCCTGAAACAAACAGGGAAGGAACATTGATTTCGGATTGCAATTGCATATAATTGTAGCGCGAATCCACCGAAGTCATTTTTCTCTGTTCAATCCAGTGCATAAACTGGTCAGTGACACCAGCCGAAATATTTTCGATCGCATTTTTCATGATTTTTTTTATGGTCCGCTTGCTTGTTGTTTCAGGGTTATACATAAATTCGTCAATGGGAGAATAGAACTCTCCTCCGAGGGGCGTGAGAATGCCCGCACCGAATTTGAGATCAACCATTTTTCTCGCATTCGGGAAACGGGACAGTATACTTATCAGACTGTTGCTGAGATGATTCAAATTTCCAGGCCCGCCAAGACTCACGAATGAAGCAATACTGTTTTTCGCTTCCTTCGAACATGTGCCCATGTAAGCATACATGATGATTGCACCCATCGAATGACCAACCCAGTTAACCCGGGGAGAATCGTTCAATGATTTCACTTTTTCAATAATTGCGGGCACATCATATTTCACAATATCATCAAACGAAAAATCTTCGTATCTCGAAGGAGACTCGTGATATGATTTCCCGCAGCCCCGGAGTGATACAGAATAAACATTATAGCCGCGCAGTTTCAGATAATAGGGCAATGAATGACTTTTGTCGAGATCCACTACAAACTTATTGGTTGCGATCCCATGAACGACGATCACCGGAGCCTGATCTACTTTCGGATCGATTGCTTTGTGCTAATGAAGTGCTATGTTCCAGCCATCGTTAGTCCTGGCATAAAAAATCCTGTCGGCGATATCCCTGATACCATAATGTTTGTCGAAAAGATCGAGAAACAAAGGATGGAAAACCAGAACTATAATGAGAACTACCGATAAAACAATTGCAAAAGCGCTCGACAGGAGTGCTGCAAGTATTAGTATAATTACAGTAGTAAAAATATAGAACGGATTTCTTCTTTTTTTTAAAATTGCGAGCACGAGAAATAAGAGATCGGATGCAAGTGTATTATGTCAAGTAGGGAAATTATATCATGTCAATGAAATTGGATTATCAACCATATAAATCTCCATTCGGCTGGTATTCGCTGGTTTACCCGGAATATTGGGAGATGGAGGTGATCGAGGATATACCTGCTTTTTTCGATCCGGAAGGTTCAGGGGCTCTTCAGATCTCAGCATTTGAAAACCTGGAAGGGGATTATAATCTCACCGAAGAAATGATCCGGTATTTAGCCCATCATAAAATTCAATACGACGAGGAACATGTAGCGAATTTTAAAAACGAGGAAGGAACTGTAATCAAAGCCTGTGAATTTAATTCCAAGGGAAGATTTTGGATTGTATATATGCTTTCGTATAAATCCAGATTAATACTTTGCACATATAACAGCGATGAAACACCCGACAAAGAACTTTCAGAGATTCTGACAATAATCATCAGTTCGATCCGTTTTTTTAAAGAGGAATGAAATTTTGAAACAAATTAAATTTATATTTATCCTGACATTTTTTGCAAATTGCTTTGCCTCATTGAAAGGTCCGATAACACCTCCAAAACCGGAATTCACGGGATTATATATCCTGAAAGATTCGAAAAGACTCAACAGCAAAACAGAAATTCAGAAACTCAAATTTCTCGTGATAACCGAAAACAGCCGTTCACAGCTCGAATATTATTTCAGAATGATCAAAAGAATGGCTTTTGTAGTGAGTGATGACAGGGAAGAAATCCAGACCCGGAAAGGGTTTGTTCTTTCAAGTGATAGAGAATTGCTGTTCCAGGAAAGTCTCATGGAAGAATGGCAGAATCTTTATCGCGGAAAAAAAGAGAAGGATCCAAGACTGTGGGATCAGAAAAATCTCGGCCCAAAAGTGAGAACAAATTATTCAGAAAAAGAACCACCGTCAGGCTATGACAGAAGTGCTGAAATTTCACCCGATGGAAAGATGATTTCTTTCCGGAATGAAATTTTCGAAAAAGTTGGCGCGCCTTTTACAGGCAGCATCCGTCTCCGGAAATCCAATAAAGAAGAAACAGTTGAGAATTCAATTCTTGGAATAGTTTACAACGTTCTCCCGGATTCGGGAATTGTTACGGCTGTAATTTCAAACACAGTGAACCTTGAAAAAGGAATGAAGATGTTTGTTTATTCAAAAAATAAAAAATCGGAATTCATAATCATCGATGTTCTGGATGAAATGGTACTGCTTGTGAGTCC
>JAIOQL010000608.1 GCA_021413405.1 Leptospira sp. | reverse complement strand
TGAACATGTACCACAAATTCCTTCTCTACAGTCATGATCAAAAGCAATAGGGTCTTCCCCTTTCTCAATCAGACGCTCGTTCACAATATCCAGCATCTCCAAAAAAGAAGCGTGGGGATTTATATCTTGTGCTTCGTATTCTACAAGTCTGCCCTTATCTTCCTTATTTTTCTGTCTCCAGACTTTGAGCTTTAAATTGATCGGATTCATTATTTATAACTCCTTGTTGCGAGATGAACATTTTCATAGACGAGTGGCTCCCTGTGCTCTACCGGATCTTTTCCGGTTCCTGTAAATTCCCAGGCGGTAACATGACAGAACTTATCATCATTTCGCTTAGCTTCTCCGTCATCGGTCTGGTATTCCTCGCGAAAATGACCACCGCAGGATTCCTCTCGTTTCAAAGCATCTAGGCAAAGTAATTCAGCGAATTCCAGAAAATCTGCAACGCGGCCAGCTTTTTCGAGTGATTGATTTAATTCTGCACCTGATCCGGGAACATTTACATTTTTCCAGAATTCTTCCCTCAGTTCCGGGATTTTCTTTAAAGCTTCTTTGAGACCTGCATCATTTCGTGCCATGCCACATTTATCCCAAACAAGTTTCCCGAGCTCCCTGTGAAACGAATCTACAGTCCGCTTACCTTTGATCCCAAGAAATTTCTTGGTTCTTTCATTCACTTCAGCTTCAGCTTTTTTGAATTCCGGATGATCTGTTGAATTTTTCTTTGATGGATTGTTCGCAAAATAATCCCCAATAGTGTAAGGAAGAATAAAATATCCGTCCGCAAGCCCCTGCATTAACGCGCTAGCCCCGAGCCTGTTCGCTCCATGATCAGAGAAATTTGCCTCTCCGATCACGTGCAGTCCCGGAATATTACTCATTAAGTTATAATCCACCCATAGCCCGCCCATAGTATAATGAACTGCGGGATAGATTCTCATCGGAGATTTATATGGATTTTCGTTTGTAATCTTTTCATACATCTCAAATAAATTTTCATACCTGTCCCGAATTTTATCCGCACCGACCCGATTGATAGCATCCGCAAAATCAAGATAAACACCGAGTCCACCAGGACCGATTCCCAGACCAGCGTCACATGCCTCTTTCGCGCTTCTGGAAGAAATGTCGCGGGGTGCAAGATTTCCATAGCTTGGATACTTTCTTTCCAGATAATAGTCTCTGTCACTTTCTGGAATTTCGGAAGGAGCCCTCTTATCGCCTTTCTTTTTTGGAACCCAAACTCTACCATCATTTCTCAAAGACTCTGACATTAGAGTGAGTTTTGACTGATATTCTCCACTGACCGGAATGCATGTAGGATGAATCTGAGTGTAGCAGGGGTTCGCAAATAAGGCCCCTTTCTTATACGCGCGGTATGCAGCTGTTACATTAGTTCCCTTTGCGTTTGTTGAAAGATAGAATACATTTCCATAACCACCTGTTCCAAGAACAACAGCATCTCCTGCATGCGAAGAAATTTCGCCAGTTACCATGTCCCTGACGACAATCCCTTTTGCGTGACCATCGATCAGAACAAGTTCCAACATTTCTGTTCTAGGATACATTGTGACAGTACCGAGTCCAATTTGTCGGGATAAAGCGGAATAAGCACCAAGAAGAAGCTGTTGCCCGGTTTGCCCTTTAGCATAAAATGTTCTGGAAACTTGCGCACCACCAAAAGAGCGATTAGAAAGATGTCCGCCATATTCTCTGGCAAACGG
>JAIOQL010000611.1 GCA_021413405.1 Leptospira sp. | reverse complement strand
CTGATGCTCGGTCTGAGCTTCAATTACTTTTATTTCTGCTTCGAGACTTGCCTGTTTTCTCAGATTCAGCAAAAACAAAGTGCTTTCTCCAACTTCATATCTGAATTTTTCTGCAATTTGTAATTTCTTTGTCGATTCAGTTTCTTTTTGAACCAGAATAATTCTTTTGCTTGTTGCATCAAGCAGTGAATTCGCATTTTTCACATCTGCAGCAATTCTATCCCGGACAAACTTTTCCTGTTCCTCCAGTTTTGCATTCTGTGCTTTTGCAATGCCAATGCGTCCCTTTTGCGTTCTTGTCTGAAGCGGCAAACTAAAAACAATTGAAGCATCCATTTCAGGCTGTTTTCTGGTTTCGCTCCCGGTTCCTAAATCCTGGGACGCACTAACAACCAGGTCAACTCCAGGTTTTGTCTGATTTTTTGCGAGTTCAACATCTATCAAATTCTGGTCTTTCTGCGCTTTGAATCTTGCGAGTTCCGGTCTTTTTTCCGATGCTGTCTCAATTCCTTTTCCAGAATTATAGTCTTCTGAACCGTAAACGCCAGGAAGCTTTCCCGGAAGATTTTCAATACCGGGAATTATTACTAAGTCTGCAGATTGTCTCAGAAATAATGATACTTCATTGGATGCCTGGATGAAAATCTGTTCAGCCGAAACTACCTGCGCTTCTCTCTGAAGAATGACGCGTTCATTTTCAGTAATTTCTATTGCCGGTAGCTCTCCTGCTTTCACTCTCACTCTAATCTGAACATCCCTTTTTTTTGCAATTTCAAGAATATCCTTCGTAACCTTTAATCGCAATCCTGCTGCAACCCAATCCCAATATCTTTGCGACGCATTTCTGAAAATTTCAATTTTTTGCTGGTCAATGGAAAGATCTGCAATGCGAACTCCTATTTCTGCTTTTCGGATTCCCGCCCGTCCACGATCAATTTGAACATCTCTCCACAATGGAATTTTGGCTCCGGCCCTGACTTCTCCAAGAGAATTTGTGGCCAACTTTCCATCGTAAACAGGAAAACTTCCTCTGCCTATTCGATATCCTGCAAAAAAAGATGTTCCATTCCACTTTGTTGGCTGGTCTACCATCGTATCGAATCTCTGATTATCATAAAATCCTGTGGCACTTGTTGCAGCGCTTCTGAAAGTTCCATCAAAAGAACCTTCTGCGGCAAGGAGTTCATTTTCTGCAATCAATCTGTCCTTCTCTGCGGCCAGAAATAGTGAAAAACTTTTTTCCACACTCTTCAAAACATACTCAAGAGAAAGCTCTTTTGGTGGATCCGGAAATGATCCTGACAGAAAATTTTCCTCACTTAGAATCTGTTTCATTTTGGTATCAGACGATTCTGATTTTTCAGTTTTTGAAGATTCTTCTGCAGATGCTCCGGAATAGGATAGCATTCCACTGAAAAAAAGAATTTTGAGGAAATGGTTCCAGATTCTTTTCATTTTTTATTTTCCAGAATTTCTTTCCTTTGATTTTCTTTCATAATCGGCGGAAAGTTGTTCATTCTTCTCCACAATTCAAATCCGACACTAACCTGGCTTAAAAATATCCAGCCATTGGCTCTCGTTCCCTGCCGTACTGTTGGCCATTTTTCATTTGGTAGAACCATGACACGAAACTGACCTGTGTGATTATCCGAAGGATCAATGAAAGCAATTTTGCCTGCGAATGTCCCCATTGCTGCCTCCGGCCATCCGGAAACCTGAATGGCAGGAAAGCCCTGAAATTGGAGACGGACTTCCGAATCTTCTCTGACGAAGGGAACATCATTTCCATCTATCCAGATTTCTACAGCTTTTACATTGGAATCAGGAACGAGAATTGCCAGATGATCTCCGGCTTTTACCATATCTCCATCCAAAAATGCCATTTGCCTCATAATTGTTCCGTCTCTGGGAGATATCACAATCTGGGCCTTCTGACGGTTTAACCTTGTCTCTACTCGCGGTAATTCCGCCATTGCATTGGCTCTTTCTGCTAACGCAGCAGAATCCGCAGCTCTCGATTCATCAATGGAAGCATGCATATCTGTGGATGCTTTCAACTCGTCAGATTTGAGGGCACGCTCCTCACTTCTTGCGGCCTCAAGTGCTGCATTTGCCCTACTCACTTCTGTCTGAGCTCTTGTAAATTCCATCTCTGCCAATTCAACTGTTCTTTCAGCCGAAAGCCCTTTTTCGAATAATGACTTTTGTCTTTCTACATTTAGTTTTGCTACCCGAAAAGTTGCATTCGATGAAGCCAGCATTTCTTCAGCAGCATGAACCCGGTTGAGAGACATTTTGTATCTTGAAGAAGCCGCAGAAATAGCATTGTCCTTTGATCCTTCCAGCGATTTGATTCTGGATCGAATTGCCTTTGATCTTGATTCGTTCGCAGAAATTCTTGCCAGCACTGCATCTCTTTCTTCCTTCAGTCTCGGGATCAGCTCCGGATCATTGTCCACGATTTCCAGAATCAGATCACCTTTTCTGATTTTCTGACCTTCAACCACATGCCAGTGCTTGACTCTTCCATCCACAGGTGCGTCAATATTCTGTTGCCTGTCGAGGGGTGCAAAAGCCACAACTTTTCCCTGTCCGTAGGATGTTTGTTGCCAGGGCACAAATACCAGAATCAAAACAGAAACGATAAAGATAATTATAGAAATGTTCCGGATAATTCTCGAAGCATCAGGAGAATTTATAGAATCAAGTATTTTTTGGGATTCCGTTGTTAAAAGACTCATTGTCTGAACCGTCCGATTTTCGGATTTGAAAATCCGATTCTCTGAAATTCCTTCGGGAGAGAAATTCCATTTCTTCAAGAAACCAGAATTGATTTGGAAAATCCCTTTCCACTAATTAATTTCTGAATTTTCGCTTTACCGCTCATTGATAAATAGTCCAAAGTTCCATCCAGAAGTAAAACTTTTGAATCCGAAAAATACCCCCGAATGATTCCGATTAAATTACTTTCCTCATCATTTACAGAAACCAATGGATACAAAATTTCATCGAGACCATTCTCGAATCTGGAAATTAACCCAAGTAAATCCATTCTCTTTAATATACTTCTAATCCCATCAGAAGAAATCTCCTGATTTCCACCTCTCAGGTTATCGAGAAGAGAAACCTTCAAAATTTGGTTCCCCCGGATGAGATAAAATATTTTCCCGATTTCTTCTGTATTCAATTCATTCAAATTGTAATTACCAATTGATATTCTGCCTGATTCCGGTTGTTTCAGCCCGGTCAGGCAATCAAAAAGAAGAGATGTGCCGGAAGAACTTTCATCTTCAATCAAAATCTTCCTGTTTTCGGGAATCGAAAAATTAAATTTTCCAGACTGCATCGAACCTGGCAAAACCAGGTTTTGAACCGATATTGTTTTATATTTTTCGAATTGATGAAATTGATTCGACTCTCTGCTGACAGAAATCCGGTCTTCCACAATTCCGATTTTATCAATTGCGGCAACCAGATCATAATAATTTTCAAAGTACTTTCCGGATTTTCCAAGAGAGTCAAGAATTCTGGAAAAAATCAATTCTGCGGCGATCAGCTGACCCAGAGACAATTCTTTCTGAAGCACCAGATATCCACCAACTCCAAGCAAAAAAGTGCTCCCCAGAATCTGGAGTAAAATCAAACCTAAATGTTGCCGGAACATAATCCTGAAATGCAATTTTCTGTTTGCAAGATAATTCTCCAGCAAATGCGTCATGCGATATTCTGAGAATCTGAAACCGGAGTCAGATCTGTAGAATTCCGGATTTCTGACAATTTCTTCCAGATGAAAAATTGTCTCATGCTTGGATTTGGATTCTTCAATTGAGGAATGACTCGCACCCTTACCCAAGACCTTCA
>JAIOQL010000610.1 GCA_021413405.1 Leptospira sp. | reverse complement strand
CCTTTTATTATATATTTGAGAATAGCGATAACGGCGAAGTCCTGAATACAGTAATGGCAGAAGTAAACAATACATATAATGAACAGAAACTGTATCTGGTCCGAGATATAAAGAATCCTACTGCACTTAAAAAATCATTTTATATCTCTCCTTTTATACAGCATGACGCGGAATTTCGCTTCGAATTGAGGATTCCGGGGGAACAATTATATATTCGGATAGATTCAGAGGCAGAAAAAAAAACTATTCTTAAAGCAATTGTGAAAGGAAAGCATTCAGTGATTTCCGATGCCAATCTGCTTTTTTGTTTTTTCCGTTACCCGTTTTATACATTCTTCGTAATCTATCTCATCCATTGGCAGGCATTGAAATTATTTTTTAAAAGAGTTCCCTATTTTGGTAAAAAGGAAACAGATCAGAAAATTTTAGACTTAGGATCAATCAAGTAAGGAGTATACATGCAGTCACAAAAATCAAATACTATTGCAGAATGGCTATTTTTCAGGTATTTACAGAATTCAAAAAAAGGTTCTCTCAGTATCCGGTTTCCGGATGGAAATACTGTTTTGCTCGGTGACCTCTCGTCGGAGCCGGTAAGGATGGAAATACTGGATACAAATTTTTTTCGCAAATGCTTCTGGTTTGGGGAAATCGGGTTTGGTGAATCATACATGCAAGGAGACTGGAAATCAGATGATCTGAATGGAGTGATTTCCTGGTTCCTTGAAAATTCCGCAGAGAACGGCGCAATGTCCAGCTCGTCAAATATTCTCTGGTTTGTAAATATGCTCGGGGGAATCAACAAAATACGCCATCGCTTCAGAAGAAATACCAAATCAAACAGCAGGAAGAATATTTCTGAACACTACGATATCTCAAACGAATTTTATTCGCTAATGTTGGATAAAACCATGACCTATTCCAGTGCAATATTCTCATCCAGCGAAGACCTCGAGTCAGCACAAATCCGAAAATATGAAACAATTTGCAGGAAACTGAATTTGAATAAGAATCATCGAGTTCTGGAAATCGGGTGTGGATGGGGCGGTTTCTCCCGGTATGCCGCCGAAAAATACGGGTGTAAAATTGACGCGGTAACAATTTCAGAGGAGCAGTTTTTGTATGCGAGAGAAAATATCAGTGCGAACTGCCTGAATGATCTTGTGAAGATTAAACTTTGTGATTACAGGGATCTTCGGGGAAAATATGACAGAATCGTTTCAATTGAAATGGTCGAGGCACTTGGTCATGAATATGTAGATCTTTTTTTCAGGCAATGCAACGGGCTGCTTGAGAAAGATGGGATAATGTTAATCCAGTGCATCACGATGCCTGATCCATATTTCGACCGGTATATCCGTCAGACAGACTGGATACAGAAACATATTTTTCCAGGAGGATGTCTTTTATCGCAAAAACAGATTCTCGAGAGCCTGAACCGGACTGGTAATCTGATCGTCTGGGATCTCGAAAGCTTTGGCCCCGATTATGGAAGAACAATTAGCATCTGGAAAAAGAATTTCAAACTGAATATAGAAAAGGTGAAAGCACTTGGCCTCGACGATGAATTCTTGCGAAAATGGGAGTATTATCTTTCCATAAGTGAGGTTGGATTTAATTCGCGCTATACCAATGTAGTTCAACTGCTTCTAACGAGTCCAATGAACAAAAATATAAAGTCACGTTCCGGATTCCTGTCAGATGATTTTCCTGGAAGGCAAGAATTAATAATGCAAAATGATTGAATTGAATACAGCTATTGCCGGGCAATTTTTCCCGTGATCAAACCCTAATCAGTTGCGAATGAGGAATGGGGCATTGAGCCCGTCAAATGTGTCTGTATTCTCTGCGAACACATCGACAGGCCCAGTGCATAGCTTTGCGCCTCTGCGGTAGATATTTTTATCTTTGAGATTGCCGTCACCCTGGCGAAGTCTCGCAATGACCGGAGAGTTTTGCGTTAGGGATGCGTAGGGCGGCGAAGCCGGTCGCCGTGCTTC
>JAIOQL010000038.1 GCA_021413405.1 Leptospira sp. | reverse complement strand
TCCCGATTTCTCTGTAGTTGCATCCTGCAACCTGGGGTCATCAGCAGTCACAACTTTCCCTGCAGAATTTTCTCCGTGACTTGCATGGAGAACAAGACCAAATCCTTTCGCGGTTGCTTTTTTCAGCCGGCTGTCATTTCCCTGAACGACTACTCCGGGTCTCGTTTCTCCATCTTCTGCAAGCTCGACAATCCCGGCAGAGGCAACAGTCGCTCCCCGTATTCTTTCATCATCACTTTGGACTACCAGCCCCGGCTTACTTTCACCGCTCCTTGCAAGCCGCGCGAGACCATGTATAAGTTCTGTACCAATCTTTAAACGCTTATCATTCCCCTGAACGACGACACCTTCTTTCTCCTCGCCATCACTTGCAAGTTCCACGATTCCTTTAAATTCAGTTGTAGCATCCCGGAGCCGTCTGTCATTTCCCTGGATAGCAACACCCTCTTTTACCTCACCATCTACTGCAAGTCGAACCAGGCCAGATCGTAGTACAGAAGAATAAGGAAGAGGCTGGGAACGTTCTCTCTTGGAAAGATCTATCAGATCAGGAGCCGCAAACAGTTCTATCTCCGTGATCTGGGTTATAAAACTTTTTTTGCCCGAGGTAGGGTTGTCAATTGCGACTAATTTTAAAAACCGGATGTTAGCCGGGAGAAATCTCCACCTGTACCAAGTCGCTGGTTGTGAAATAAATCTTGGCTCTTCGAGAAGCTGATACCACGACAGATCGTCTTCGCTGTAATAAATGACAAAATGTTCCGGAAAATGAGTATCTTCAGAATTTTTGGAAAGAAGCCGGACCTCATCCACGCGATTCACTGAACCCAGATCTATTATAAAAAATTCTTCACCAGGGGCATTCTTTTCTGCAGATGACCATCCATAGTCCGGCCTCTCATCAATCAGATTTTCTTTAACCCAAAGCCTATCGTTTTCTGAGCTGGCAGAAATTTTAACGACACCGGAAATCATAACCTTCAGATTCGCGAATGCCATCCGGTAAGAATTGCTTCCAGATTTATTTTGAGGTTTTGCAACAAGCTTCAAAAATCTGGAACGGATCAGAGAAAAATGCCAGACACCTTCATTCCTGCTTAATTTCCGGAAATCCACCTCCTGGATGATGGGTTCCCAAACAATTCCATCACTAGAAATCTCGAACCGGAAAGTATTTGGGAAAAAATCTTTTTCTTTCTCCAAAACTGATAAACGGATGGAATTAAAGTCGGTTTCTTCGCCAAATTCCAACTGCACAACAGATAAATTATTTTTGTCAAGATCTTCTATGTAAGAATGAAATTTTCCCTGATCGAACTGGACATTCCCTTTTCCGGAAATCTTCTTAATGGGAATGGTTCGTGGATGGCTGATTCTGATTGATTTGTCGCTCATAACTGTTTCTTATACTCCGGAGATTCTGCTTTCTTTCAATTGATCCTTGCCGGAAAATATGACAAGGATTGGAGGATCGACCTCATACGTAAAGAACTTGGTGATTATTTGTTGGAGATTATTATTCACCTCCGACTGCACAAAAATAATCTTACCATCAATTTCAATATCCAGGTTCCGCAATGCCTGATGGGTCGAAACAGTGAGGTGATTAGATGCCCAAAGCAAAAAGTTTTCCCATGTCGGCAGGTTCTGGCTCGCCCCCCTGGCGTGATTATTTTTAAGCCGCCCTTGCATTTCTTCCAATTTATTTTTACATATAGTTTTCAGATAGGGCAGGTTCCGCTCCAATCTCCGTTCCTTTGCTTTTTGGTAGGCATAGGAGAATATTTCTGCCCCGTAGCTTTCAATGAGAGTTTCTACTGAAAGTTTATCTTTTCCATTTAAATCCGGTTGTTTATGATTTTGATTATTAGTAATGGTTATATTGATATTGTTAGGGGGTACCTTGCTACCCCCCGCCAACATACCGGCGGGCACCTCCGGGCCTTCCGTTCCGATACCTCCGGGGTATCCGTTTTTATCCCCCAGGGGTATAATCCGGGATCCCTTGTAGCTGAATGTAAAAAAGTATGTTGAGCTTTTATGGCCAGTTCCGGTCATCACTTGAAGAAGCCCGTTGCGGATTAAATCCTTCTTTGCCTCGATTATTGATTTTTTCGTTTTGAACCCGGTAAGCTGCATTAACGTTTCTGTATTTGGCCATGCCGGCTTGAAATATCCGTCACTAAATTTAAGCAGGACAGGATAGAGCGTCCGAGCGGAAGAGCATAGCCTTGCCCAGGTCCCGGACTCAATAATGTCGGACATGAATTTTATGAATTGTTGGTAGTCGCCCATTTCCTACTCCGCAAAAAAATTAATTTTAAGCAAAAAATCCCGAAGTAGGTTGACATTATTAGACATAACTTTTACTATGTCTCATCCAACAACATTCCTTCGGGAAAACCCGACCCCCTGGTTGCCGCCGGGGGGCTTTTTTAGATATTAGTTATTTCGCTCCATTTGTGGTGGTCACAAACTAATATAAAGCTCCGCTCTATGGATTTATCAATCCCTTCGTGCGGATAAGGCATAACTAACCGGACTCAAGTTCTATTTTTTTTGAGTACTTAATCTCCGTTTACTAAATTATGTCACATTACGTCTCTCGTTTTTTTGTGTCAATTCCATTGCGAAATTTTTTCGTACTTATCCTTTAGCGCAAATGAGTGATGAAAGCGCAGAAGTTTTGATACGGCGTTTCATTTGTTTGGCAATGAGGTCAGGTTGAAATGACTACCTGGAATAATAGCAATCTTTTGATTGCTATTATGTTTTATTGAGCTCTTTTTTTACAATGTTCGAAATTGCCGGTATGCTTTTTTATGTCTGGGCTGCTTTGCTTCTTTTTGTCAGACCTTCCGGAGATCTTGTTAAATTCTTTTGCGTCTTTAACTGTTTTTAATTCCCCTTTTGTATAAAGATTTATAAAGTCCGGGAATCCGCCATTTTTCGCGGCATGGGCGGCCTGTATCAAAAGATTTTTGCTGTTGATCTGTGCGGATTTGCAAAGTTCTAGTTCTCGCTTGGAAAGTCCTGCAATTCCAAGAAGTTCCGATACATAGTTTCTGCTTTTACCGAAAATTGAGCCAAGATCTGAGTCAGTATATCCGTAAAGAGATTTTAGGTGAGAGATTGCATCGATCTCATCATAGGCTGATAAATTTTCCCGCTGTAGGTTTTCAATGATTGCGAGCCGATAGGTTTCTTTTTCATTCCGGTCCAGTATTTTGCATTCGATCTCTGTCCAGCTAAGCATCTTTGCGGCATGGAATCGTCGCTCTCCTGCGATGATTTTGTATAGCTCCTCGTTCTCTGACTTAGTGACTACTATTGGCTGAAGAAGTCCTTCAGCCTTCAAGCTGGAGGCAAGTTCCTCAACTCCCTTTTTTCTGTCAGTTCGGGGCTGGATTGTTGAAGGTGCTATCCGGTCGAGGCGAATCTTCCTTATAGTGCCTTCCAGTTTCTCTGACTGGAACACATCAGCAAGCGAACCCAGTCGTTTACTTTTTGAGCTCATTTAAAAATTCCTCTACAAATCCTTCATATTCCTGCGCCTGCCTGCTTGATTTATTGTATTCATAAACGGAGCGTTTCGCAAGGTGACTCTCTCCAACTGCGACCCCGTCCGATATGCTGTGTTCGAAAACTTTAAAATATTTATCAAGAACCGGCAGTATGGTTTTTGTAAGCAGGGTTTGTGTTTTTAGCTGAGTGAGGAGGGCGCCCAGGATTTCGAGTTTTGGATTAATCCTTTTTTTGATATTGGTAATTGTTTGCTGTAGCCCGACGATCCCATCTACCGAAAATTTTTCGGCCTGAAGGGGAATTACTACATAATTGGAAGCAACAAGGGCGTTCACGGTAAAAATCGAAAGGCTTGGGGGGCAATCGATTATGCAAAAATCAAAGTCGCCCAAACCTTGCATTGAGTCACGAAGGAGGTAGGGGGCCTCAACGGTGTTTGAGCTGACGGATTCCATTTCAGCCAGAGCGAGTTTCGATGGCGCGAGAAATAAATTCTTGACTTGAGTTTCGATGACAATGTCTTTTAGGGAGCAGGATGCGTTGAAGACATTGTATAAAGTTTTCTCCAGCAT
>JAIOQL010000726.1 GCA_021413405.1 Leptospira sp. | reverse complement strand
GAGAAAGATCATGTATACCGGGCATGTTTTCTGATGATGAGCGGTCTAGTGAAGAAAATATTAATTGCGGATCCAATTGCCGGAAGGATCGCTCCTGTTTTCGCGAACCCGGATGAATACAGTTCGATGAGTCTTTTTCTGGCTGGAATTACATATTCTCTCCAGGTTTATTCTGATTTCTCGGGATTGACCGATATGGCCAGGTCCGTAGCATTATTTCTTGGATTCGAAATTCCGGAAAATTTTGCAGCACCTTTTTTTGCCCTTTCCGGACGCGAGCTATGGCAGAAATGGCACATGACTCTTTCTTTCTGGCTGCGTGACTATATTTATTTTCCTCTGGGGGGAAACCGGAAAGGAGAATTCAGAACCTACATCAATCTCATTATAACTATGACCCTGGGCGGATTTTGGCATGGAGCTGACTATACATTTGTTGCGTGGGGAGCGTTTTGGGGCTGCATTCTTGTGTCTGAAAGATTTCTTGAGGACAAACTGGGACTCCCGCTGGTTCCCCAAAAAAATGTTGTTCTTAAAATAGGAAAGGCGGTTATCGTATTTATTCTTTTTTCCATCAGCGCATTGATGTTCCGTTCCAATAGTGCAACCCTTATGGTAGATCTTTTCCGGGGGCTTTTCGTGAATTCGGGTAACTATCTGCAGCAAATTTTCATTAATTCTGACGGGGGATGGCTTTTGAATGGAATGTATCTTATTTCCGGGGAACCTTCTTTCCGGATGAATTCTCTCAAAAATCTGGAAAGTTTTATTTACATGTTTGTAATGGTCGTATTTTTTCATTACCTCCAGTTCCGACCGGCAGATCTCGATAAATTTTCAAAGTACCGGTTCCCGGTAGTTGTGGCAGCCGGTGTTATCACAATCTTTCTCATAACTACATTATCCCAGGATGGAGATGCGTTTATTTACTATAAATTCTGAATATGATTAAGAACCGATTTTTATTAATTCCATTTCTCATCGTTGGGATAGCCTATCTGCTGGATAAGCTTCTTCTCGTAGAGAATATCCAGACATATTTCACAAAGACCATGTCTGAGGTAAATTACTCTCATAAGCCTGAACTGGTTGATGAAATGCGTATTTACCTTATGCAAAAAAACAGGAAAAAGGTTCTGGCATATTTTGGAAATTCAAGAGCTCTTCTATTCAGTAATGACTACATAGCAAAAAAGTATCCGGACTGGATACTTTTCAATTTTTCAGTGCCTGGGGGAACTCCAGATTATTCTTTGTACCTGATCGAAAAGCTCGAGAAAGAAAATATCAGACCGGATTTCG
This sequence comes from Leptospira sp., assembly GCA_021413405.1. Classification (GTDB taxonomy): domain Bacteria; phylum Spirochaetota; class Leptospiria; order Leptospirales; family Leptospiraceae; genus JAIOQL01. The sequence goes on along the minus strand of JAIOQL010000726.1, from coordinate 1,015 downwards.
TTCTGCTCGATAATTCAATCGAAGCCTTCAATCTGAAAGCTTTTATTAAAATAGACGAAGTGCTTGTGAACGGACTCACATTTGATTTTATTCTCCGGTATGCAGGCCGTTATTCAAAAAAGGAAATCACTAATTTTATTGCCAAGAGACTTTTCAGGACCTACCAGTATAGACCAAAACTGGAGACAGTGCTTCAGAGAATTGAGAACAATTTTTTTATTCTGAACACCTATAGGGAATGGAGAAACAGGACCCGTGAAAGATTGAAAAAGGAACGGGGCAGTGCGTCATCCGAAATAGCATCAGGACATACATCGAGTGAAGAGGTAGTGAAAAAATATGCGGAAGGGGATTATAAATCCTATCTTGTTCCCTATGTCTTCAATGAAAATATGCTTAGATTTCAGAAAGATAATTTTACAGTTCTGAAAAGGATGGGGCTTCCGGCAGCCGGAATCTGGGTTCGTGTTGCCCCTTCTTATTTTCAGCTAATTAAAAATCGCCCGGTTCCGGGTGAAACGAATAAGACTGTTTATGATATTTGGTTTCCAAAGTTAACAGGCATACATTATGATGCCGGAATCCCTTTCTGGAATATGAATGAGGATAAAACTTACAATTGCAACGAATTTTCAGACGCAAGTCACATGTCTCCAAAATGCTTTCCTGCCTACACTGATTTCATAATGCAACAACTGAACCATGATCTGAAAAAATAGATATTTCCATATCTTAAGGAACATTTCTGTTTTTTTCGGGAAAGCGCAAAGAATGAACGGTTTTTACGAAAAATCGGATTTATTCTGAAATAATTTCAATAAATAACCCATTTTTGCTAATTTTACAACCGGGAATTGTCCTATATACTGGATACTACTGGTATGTATCAGTAGATCGTTGCATCAAAATGGAAATTGGAATTGATAGAATCATTCTTTTGGTTGAAGATAATTCAGATGATGAGGATTTAACTCTCCGCGCCCTGAAAAAAAATAATATTCTCAACAAAGTCTTT
>JAIOQL010000725.1 GCA_021413405.1 Leptospira sp. | reverse complement strand
CCTCCATAGATTGCAGTCTTTACAAGAGGCGAATTGATTATTGATTTTCCGATTTTCGTTGCCTGCAAATCATCTCTTGCAGAAACTATGTCAACCTGGATAAGCTTTGTGGCTCCTTCCCCGTCGCGTGCGATCTGCTTTGTCAGGTCGATACAGATTTCGTCTAACGCATCCTGAAATGGAACTTCCTCCACTTCCCCGGCCAATCCTGAGCACATCAGAAGCACAGTATCACTCGTTGAAGTATCTGAATCGATACTCATACAATTGAAACTTTTATTCACCGAATTTTTCAGAATACTATTCAGGTTTCCGGATTTAACTTTCAGGTCTGTCAGGATATAACAAAGCATAGTCGCCATATTCGGTTCAATCATTCCTGCACCTTTTGCGATTCCAAACAGAATGCCTTCTTTTCCATCGAATGAAATTTTCCGGACGGAAATTTTTTTCCGGGTATCCGTCGTCATGATTGCTTCAGCAACTTCCTCAAGATTTCCCTCTTTTAAATTTTCCTTAGCTGAATTGCACGCAGTCAGTATTTTTTCCATTGGAAGCGGGACACCGATTACGCCGGTAGAGGAAGGGAGAACATTTTCAGCTTCAATTCCAAGCGAAGATGCGATGGCCTTGCAGATATCCCTTGAGTCTTTTACCCCGGTTTGACCGGTTGCAACATTTGAATTTTTAGAATTGATAACAATAGCCTGGAGTTTCTGATTTGCGATATGCTCACGGCCAACGATAACCGGTGCGCCGGGAAAATTGTTGCGTGTAAAGACTGCTGTCGAATGACAAATTACATCAGAATAAATAACGGCAAAATCCTTTGTCGTATCTTTAATTCCGATGTTCTTACCGAATGAGTAAAAACCTTTTGGACATTTCATTTATTACCGGTGATCGGTATCGAAACACTGAAAATTGAACCTGCACCGTTATTAGAGGATACGGAAATCTCACCGCCATGAAGCTTTACGATGTGCTTCACGATTGAAAGACCTAACCCTGTGCCGCCTTCTTTTCTGGAACGGTTTGTATCAACTCTGTAAAAACGTTCAAAAATTCGTTTTGCGTTTTCTTCGCTGATTCCGATTCCTTCGTCAATTACCTGGATCAAAAAGCTATTCTCCGTTTTCCTTGCCCGAAGTTCAATCTTTTTATTATCGGGTGAATAATTAGAAGCATTCTGAATCAGGTTTAAAAGGAGATGTTCCATCAGAACGAGATCTGCAATAATCTCAAATTTCTCCGGAATATCGAAAACAAAATTCTGGTTTTTCAACCTGACAAACCCGTCTATTGAGAATTTCAGATCTTTTACAAAATTATCGAGGTAGAATCTTTCAGGCTGAAAAATCGCCTGGTTGCTTTCGAGCTGGGAAATCGTAAGCATATCATCTACAATGCGGATCATCCTGTCGGTATTCCGGAGAATCGCATCGATGAATTTCCTTTCCGGGCTGTCCGGGCGTAGATCTATTTTTGCGATCAGGGTTTCCGTGTATCCTTTGATCGAAGTTATCGGAGTTTTCAATTCATGCGAAGCATTTTGCACAAATTGTTCTTTCATTGTTTGTGACTGTATCTCTTCCGTCTTGTCCGCGATTACACCTATCGAAATAAAGATTTTGTCATCTGTCTTCAGATGATAAAAACGTATACTGTAGTATCTTTCACCGATTTCAATTTTTGTTTTTCCATCAATTCCTTTTTCAATGTGACTATTCAGGAAATCCAGGAATTCTTTGTGCTTAACAACAAAATCAATTTTCCTCGATTGGGAATTCTCGGGGATGAGTGTTCCCGGAATGCTCCGGTTTTGAAAAAGAATCCTGTGTTCCGGATCGATTGCAAAAACACCTTCTTTCAGATTTTGCAACAATGAATCGAATTTTTCCTTTTCAAGGGTGAGGTCACTGAACTGACCCTTGAGCCGTCTCGACATGGTGTTAATAGATTCAGAAAGCAGAGCAAGTTCAAGAATTTCCG
>JAIOQL010000700.1 GCA_021413405.1 Leptospira sp. | reverse complement strand
TTAGCCAAAAAACAGCGTCTTTATCTCTGCCCAAACGGAGCAGAATCACTCCGATCTCATTGCACGGATTTCCATAGTCAGGATTCAGCTCAAACGCTTTGTAATTGTAAGATAATGCTTTATCGAGTAGTTTTTTCTGGTTTGCCAACAAACCAAGATAGAAATAACTTTCGGGCTCATCAGAAATTTCAAGAGATCTCTTGAATTCAAATTCGGAACGGTCAAAGTCCCCCGACTGAAAGTGTTGTTTTGCAGATGAAATTTTTTCTTTTAGCTGTTTTTTTGTGAGTGAATCCAATTGTTTTTCCTTGGTCGTACTTAAACATTTTCGGACATTCGTAAACCGAGCTTTAGTATTTCATTAAAAGAGACAGGATTTGATTTGAAATTCCCGCTGTGTCCATCCCATATTTTCCAAGAACTTTGATTCTGTCGCCATGCGGAATTGATTCCGGGGGAAACGCAAAGGTTTTTATATACCTGGAGAGTAAATTTGCTGGAAGTCTTGTCAGAAGATATCCGGACACACCGGCATCGAGGTAGCTTTCGTCTAAAATGATAAATTTATTGCAAAGAGTTATCTCTTTTTCTATTGTTTCAAGATCGAGAGGACGTATCCACACAAGATCAATAACTGTGCATTCAATTTTTTTGGTTTTGAGTAATTCTGCAGTTTCAATTGCAAATTCCAGCATAGATCCTACTGAAAGAATTGCGATATCCTTTCCACGCAAAATCACTTTCGCTTTCCTGCCCGCTATGAATGAATCTGATTTATTGTCTATCCGCTGGAGATCCGCGCTACCTTTTGGAAAACGTACCGCGATCGGACCCGCATCGAAGGTTTCCATGAACCGGATAGAGTTTGCGAGATCCTGGGCTGTCGATGGTGCAAGAATACTCATATTCGGCATGGCACACAAGAAACCAACATCAAAAAGCCCTTGATGCGTCTCACCATCCGGACCGACACAACCTGCCCTATCTATGACGAATCTCACCGGGAGATTCATTAGAGAAACATCCTGGACCAATTGATCCAATGCACGTGTCAGGAAAGTTGAATAGATGCACATAAATGGAATTACTCCTGCATCAGTCATCGCAGCCGCAAATGCAACAGAATGCTGCTCCGCAATCCCAACATCGAAAGTGTGTTCCGGAAAC
>JAIOQL010000699.1 GCA_021413405.1 Leptospira sp. | reverse complement strand
ACGTGGCGGAATAATCGCGGCAAAGATTCGGCCTTTCTGAATAGATACCACATCTTCCGTCAGGCATCAATTTTGTGCAAGGTGTGATAAATAGCAGATTCCAGCCATTATCATGATCAATGTAAATTTGAACATTTTTGTGAAGAAGATACCAGATATATTGGTCAATCAGTACCTTATTTTTTGGCTTTCCAATTTCTACAGAAACGTATCTACAACAGCCAGTGCACGCAAGACAGATCTGTTCCTGGCTCATCTGGCTTTCATTTTCGAAGGTTGGAAATACCAGGGGCGTATCTCCTTTTGATTCAAATTTCATTTTACTTTTTTCTTCTCTGGTTTCGGGGGCGGTGGTGGTTTTGGTTTGGTCCATGCATTTGCTTTGATTATTGAGTCAGTCAATTCTTCTAATCGTTTCAGTGAATCTTCTTTGATATATCCAGGTGATTCTATAAACTTCCCCCGAATTTCCCGAACAACTGGCCGGTATTTAATTCCCTTAAATTCAGTTTGCGGAAATATTTTTATCCGGTAAACTTCACCGTTGGCAATCGAAATGTCGAGGATTTTCTCTGGTGGGGTATTTATCAGCGAATTCGCAACACTGAATCCCTGTCCGTCTGAATCATCAGGATAAATATCAATTCTCAAACTCTTCAGAGCGGAATCAATTCCATCTCCCAGACCCGGGTCGAATATAATTTTTTTTCCGGTAGTTCTGGTAAAAGAGTTTTTTTGGGAATTATTTTCGATGACCGGTGAATTTTCTATTTTTAGATTCTTCTCACCAGAAGCATACGAATAGGATTTTATATAATTTGTAGAAACGTTGAGCAATTGTCTCTCTCGGAAACTTTCTGAACGTCCCCGGAATTTATCAAAGATAAAGGAATGAGTTAAAAAAATATTCTTATCTGTCAGAAAAAACCGTTTTGATTTGTCGGAATTCTGATTTCCTATCATTAGGGATTTTATTTTTTTGCCTTCACTATGGAATTCCAAAACAGGGGCGGTTTCCGCTATTAATCCAAGTTTTTCTTTTATTTTTTCATCGGCTTCAGCAACGGAAAAAATTCTGAGAGTTGTCAGCTCACTATAAAGATTTTTAACATTGTAGCCGCCCTCATATAAGACGATCTCTCCCGATTCTTTGTCGGATGTAGAAATTGAAAAAACGGGATTTTCCTTAAGTGAATGAGGGTAACGAAGAAATGTAATTGGCTCAATTACATAGTCCTCTGCCTTTTTATTTTCTGCTTTTGGTCCGGGGACGTACGACAATTTTTCAAAATCTAATTTCCAGAGGGTTTCCTCTTTCAGATTTTCCTTTTTTTCTTCAATGAACAGAAAAATTAAAAAAAGAAATA
>JAIOQL010000698.1 GCA_021413405.1 Leptospira sp. | reverse complement strand
TGCGAACCTGATAAAATATGTAATAAAAACTTCGAGAATCCATGTAGGGATCGCTGCTTTGGGAGCTTCGCGGAGAGCCTATATGGAGGCCTATGAATATTCACTGATCCGGGAGGCCTATGGAAAAAAAATATCACAATTTCCGGCAGTAATGAGAAGTCTATCAGAAATGAAAATTCTGCAAACAGCACTCACACATTCTGTTTTTTTGAATCTGGACTATATTGAAAAAAAAATAAAAGCAGAACAGGTGATAACCCCTCTTCTGAAATACATTTCATCTACCCATGCTACCTGGCAGACGAAAGAAGCGATAATTCTCCTAGGAGGAAACGGAATTCTCGGAGATTTCTCCTGCCTTCCGAGACTGCACAACGATTCGATCATCAATGAAACATGGGAAGGAACCCACCATATCATAGCAGACCATGTTCTCCATGCATTCGGAAGGCCGCAGGTCAAAAAATCATTCGAAGAAGAATTGCAAAAAAGCACAAGGGATTCGGAAAGTTTGAGAGAACTCTCCTATTCAATTGGAGTTTATGAATCTAAAAAAGATGAGCTTGATAAACTGTTGCAGCTTTCCGGAGAATGGATCGATATGAACAGGATTGCCGTTTGTGAGCTCATTTACGGATGTTTTGCACTCTCAAGTCTAATGGAAGAAGCTGTTGCATTCAAAAAAGATTTTCCAGAAAAAGAAAATATTTATGCGTTATTAGCCAATGGATATGCGGAAATTCTTTACCGGGGAAAGTCGGGGTTTGCAGATCCAGGCGGAATTTTCAACAGCCTTGAAAAAATGGATTCAATTATCAAATTCTAAAGTTTTTGAATATTCATTTTGTCGAGAGACGAAATTTTTTCGTTCAATCCCTTCAGGAAATTCAGGAAATTTTTGCGTTCTCCCGAAGAAAATTCGATATTCAGAGTTTCAGATCTGCTTGAATAGCTCAGTAGCACGGTTCCGGCAGATTCGATTTTTGGAATCAGTTCCGGGGCCAGTTCTGATACAATTTTCAGGTTTTCCCCGTAACTGGTCTCTGTCTTTTTCAAAATAAAATACTGGTTATCCAGTTTCAGGGAAACACCAACCGGTAGTTCTGTTTCAAATGTTTTGAGATAATATTCGAGAAATAAAGTCCTCGTCCCCGAAGAATTCTCCATGATTCCTTTCAGGAGTATGCTGTTTGGTTTACATTCAAAGCACCAGGGTGTATAGAAAGGGGCGAACAAGGAGAAACAGATTGATTGTGTCCGGACAACAATCCGTCCCAGGTTTGGTTCCTGGATCACCTGGAGAGATGTGCACGAACCGGAAAGTAGAATTGCAAAGAACAGAAAGAATAAACCGAATATTTTTTTCATATAGTATACACCTGGATTAATAAATTTTTAGTTATTGATAACATCCGAAGTCAAAAATATGAATAGGAATTTTTTCTGAAATGAAAAAAAGTGGATCAGAGAGTTTAAAAGGTAAAAAACACGATATGATTTCATTTCCCAAAAGTAAAATCAATGTTCTTCTGCTTGAAAACATTCACACGAATGCTTTCAACATGTTCAAGGAAGACGGTTTCAATGTTCAGCTTGTGAAGGGTGCTTATTCGGAAGCAGAACTGTCAGAAGCGATCAGGGATGTGCATGTTCTCGGGATAAGAAGCAAAACGAATATCACAAAGGAAGTTTTAAAACATGCGAACAAGCTTCTGACTGTCGGATGTTTCTGTATCGGGACAAACCAGGTTGCACTTGATGATGCAGAAAAATCGGGAATACCTGTTTTTAATGCACCTTATAGCAATACGAGGAGCGTTGCAGAACTTGTTATTGCAGAAATTATTTTTCTCGCAAGAAAAATTGGAGATTATCTTCGCGATGCCCACAATGGAAAGTGGAATAAAATTTCCGAAGGATGTTTCGAGGTGCGCGGAAAAAATCTGGGCATCGTTGGATATGGTCATATAGGAACGCAGGTTTCCGTCCTTGCGGAAGCAATGGGGATGAAGGTTTACTTTTATGACATCCAGACAAAACTTCCTCTTGGAAATGCAATTTCTGTTTCAACCTATAATGAACTTCTTTCTGTTTCCGATTTCATTACATTCCATGTGCCGGAAAATCCGGATACGATGAATCTATTGGGTCGTGAGGAAATTGCAGGAATGAAGAAGGGTTCTTATATTCTGAATGCGTCACGCGGAAAAGTAATAAACATCGATGCATTAACCGAAGCTCTCAAATCAAAGCATATTGCCGGTGCTGCCATAGATGTATTCCCTGAGGAACCGAAAACAAACAATGACACATTTATTTCTCCACTCCAGAACCTGCCAAATGTAATACTGACTCCACACATTGGGGGAAGCACGGAAGAAGCGCAAAGAAATATAGGAACCGAGGTTGCGACCAAACTCGTAAAATATATCAACAACGGTTCAACTTCTTTTGCGGTGAATTTCCCGAACCTCGAATTACCTATACAGAAAGAGTATTACAGAATTCTGAACGTCCACAAAAATCAGCCCGGCTTTCTGCGCGATATAAACAGTATTGTTTCTGAATTGGGAGCAAATATTCTTTCACAATATCTCAGCACTTCCGGTGAAATTGGATACCTGATCATGGATATTGACAAGAATCTTGGAGATAAAGTGAAAGAACAGCTCGTAAAACATCCTCATTCTATCAAAACCAGGATCCTTTACTGATTTGAACTTGTTTTTTTATAAATCATAAAATTCCATTCCTATATGGCCGATCATCATCCACCGAAAGAATCCTGGTCTTCACGTGCAGGAGTAATTCTGGCTGTAGCAAGCTGTGCAATCGGTCTCGGAAATTTTCTTCGGTTCCCCGGACAGGCAGTTCAGAATGGTGGCGGAGCATTCATGATACCCTATATCATCAGTTTCCTGATTCTCGGAATTCCTGTCTGTCTTTCAGAATGGATTATGGGCCGGATGGGGGGAAAACATGGTCATAGCGCTCCGAATATTTTTCGCAATTTCCTCTCAGGGTTTCCGCTTCGTATTGTGAGTGCAATCGGAATCATCATTCCAATACTAATATATGTCTATTATGTGTTTATCGAAGCGTGGTGCCTGTCATATGCAATTGATTTCATTACCGGCGGGATTGATCTCAATCCGGCAGCCCTCAGCGCAAATTCTCCGGGTGTCACAGACGAGGTAGTTAAAAAGGCAGGATCACATTTTATCTCGCTCGTTGGTCTTGAGCAGAATGGCTCTGCATTCTATGGTAAAATTCTGTTCTACACTGTTCTTTGTTATATAATGAACTTCTACCTGATCTACCGCGGAATCGCGAAGGGTCTCGAAACATTTGCAAAAATTGCAATCCCGCTTTTGCTTGTGTGTTCCATTATTGTTCTGGTCAGAGTTCTGACGTTAGACGGCATTGATAGAGGTCTTGGCAAAATGTGGAATCCTGACTGGACAGCCCTTCTGAAAGCTGAAGTCTGGATTGCCGCGGCAGGCCAGATTTTCTTTTCACTTTCTGTGGGATTCGGAATTGTTCTTATTTTTTCGAGTTATCTTACTGACAAGGATGATGTAACTTTATCCGGTCTGTCCGCGGCTGCACTCAATGAATTTGTTGAAGTGGGAATGGGCGGAATGATCACGATCCCTTTGGGATTTATGTTCCTCGGAGCAAGCGTAGCGACTTTTGGAACATTCGGGATGGGATTCATCGCCCTTCCGGCAGTTTTTTCTCTGATGCCTGCAGGACAGATCTTCGGTGCAGTCTGGTTTTTCCTCCTTTTTATTGCGGCGATCACATCATCAGTAACTATGCTTCAACCCGGGATCACTTTTATCGAAGAAGGATTTCATATCAGGAGAAAGTATTCCGTTCCGATAATATTCATTTTTACATTCACATTGACACTCCCGATTATTTACTTCAGTCATGATTTTGCCGCGCTCGATCACACCGATTTCTGGGTTGGAACGTTTCTGATTTATATACTTGCTACAATCCAGGTAATCATTTATGGCTGGAAAATTGGAGCGGAGAAAGCACTGGAGGATGGACACAAGGGCGCAATTCTTAAGATTCCTCCTCTATTCAATTTCATAATTAAATACATTACCCCTTCTTTCCTCATCACTATTTTCATTTTTTTCATATATCAGAAAATGCCCGATTATATCAACGGAATGAACGTAGATCTTGCAAGAGATATGGCGCTTAACGCAGGAAAACCGGTAGAGCAGGCCGTAGAAAAAGCAAGTATCGCACGATATGTATTCTTGAGCATCATCGCAATCTTTATATTCATAACTTATATGGTACACATCAGCCTGAAGGCCCGGGAAAAAGAAGAGGCGATTAAATGATTTTAATAGCCTTTGCAAATGCAACCTCAGAGGGACTGAATACCCAGGGTTTTGTCATCATGTCATTGTCATTATTGCTCGTTTCTGCATTGAGTTTTTTTTGCGTATATAAATTGTATAAAAATAAATAGTGAAAAAAGATTTATCCATTAAGGGAATTTTTTCGTCTTCGGGACTTAAAGATTCGATGCCTGATTTTGAGTTCCGGAAAGAACAGACCGAAATGGCAGAAAAGGTCCATAGCGCTCTCTGGAATTCGGAAAATCTGATCATAGAAGCCGGAACCGGGGTTGGAAAAAGCCTGGCTTACCTGATCCCGGCTGCAATTTATTCCCTCGAAAACGAAAAAACTGTCGTAATCTCTACTGAAACGAAAGCTCTTCAGAACCAGCTTCTTAAAAAAGATATTCCGGTTGTTGCAAAAGTTCTTGGAACCGAGCTGAAAGCAGAAATTGCCCTCGGTGCCAACAACTATGTCTGCAAGAGAAAACTTTCACAGGTGATTACGAACGGAACATTTGGTCCGGAAATGACCGACTATCTGAAAGAGTTCTATGCCTGGGAAAAGGAAACCGAAACCGGAATAAAGAGTGAATACAGGGGTTTTGCTTCAAGTGACTTTTGGAATAGAATCACTAGAGAATCAGACAATTGTCTTGGAAAGGATTGTCCAAATTTTCCGGTCTCCTATTATTTTCTCGAAAAAGAGAAATGGAAAAAGTCAAATATACTGATCGTAAATCATCATTTGCTCGCAAGACACATCGCAGGGGATTTTAAAATCCTCCCGGATTTTACGAATATCATTGTCGATGAAGCTCATAATTTTCCCGATATTCTCGGAAAAGCGTTTGGCAAAGAAACATCCTATGAAGAGATTTTGAATCTTCTCAATTACATTTATACCCCGGAAAAAAAAACAGGTGTGTTCCAGAAAGTCCGCTCCGAAGCTCTGCAATCGGAAATTTCGAAATTGTCTTCAACTGCCCACCTCAAGCTGGTCGGATTTTTCAATAAACTGATCACCCAGTCTCCAATCGGATTTTCCGGATCGCAGAGAATCACAAAAAATTTGTCGCTCGATGAAGGTGCGCTCGAAGATACGTTATATGACATTGCCGATAAACTCTCAATCTCATCAAAGGAATATAACCGGGAAAGTGAGAATTCTTCCGAAAAGGAAACGTCTCTCGAACTGGAAATGTCCGCCGGCAGGCTGAAAGACACAGCAGAAATACTTGAATCATTCCGGAAGAACAACGACCCGGAACTTGTAGTCTGGCTTGATTCACCAGACCAGAGAAAAGAAGAGAGATTTCAGACTATTCATATCCAGCCTCTCAATCCTGATAAAATTGTTACGGATTCATTTCTCCCAAGACTTGAAAATATCACCTTCACGTCTGCTACTCTATCCTCCGGAAAGAAAGATTTTAAATTTTTCCGCAAGAACATTGGTGACATCCCGGCTGATGAGGTTATACTGAACTCACCTTTTCATTACGAAAAAAATTCGTTACTTTATCTTCCGAGAAGTATGAGGGATCCTGCATCGCAGGGAGATGAATTCCATGCTGACCTGATCCAGCTAATCCCTCACCTGCTCGATCTCACATCAGGCAATACATTCGTTCTATTTACATCTTTCAAATCACTCAATACTGTGTACGAAGCGATAAACGAAGATAGTAAATATCCACTTTTTTCTCAATCGATCCTTGGTCCTGAAAATGCCAAAATTGAATTCCTGAACACCCCAAACAGCGTTTTGTTTGGAGTTTCCACATTCTGGCAGGGAATAGATGTCAAAGGAGATCGGCTGAAATCGGTTATCATCGCTAAACTTCCCTTTCAGCCTCCGGGAGAACCTGTACTCGAAGCAAAAATTGAAGAAATGAAACGTGCAAATGGAAATCCTTTTGCTGATGTTCAACTTCCCCACTGTATCCTGACTTTAAAACAGGGTTTCGGAAGACTCATCAGATCCCAAACTGACACCGGGATTGTTTCCATCCTGGATCCAAGGATCCAGACAAAGAGTTATGGCAGGACAATCCTCGAATCGCTTCCTGCTGCAAAAAGAGTTTTTTCATTCAAAGAATTGCGGCAGGAATATGAAAAACTGCCGAAATATATATAAGAACCTTTCCCATAAGTTGCAGACAAAGCAGAAATTTTGATTGTGAAATATAGTTTTGGGACGGGCTGAATAATATGAGAAAAATACTTTATATACTATTATTTATTTCAATACCCGTGTTTTCACTCGAACAGTTTGTTACCAAAGATTTTTTTGACACCCGCATAAACTGGTCTACAATGAAAATCACTTCTACAGTGACAGAAGTTATTCCCGCAGTAGTTTTCGAACAGAAAGACCCGCGTTTTGGAAAGGATTCAACTGCTCTCAACCTAACCGCTGCCAGAAACAAAAGTCTTCTGAAAGCCAAAGAAAGGTTATCAATAAATCTTTTTACTGCAATTGAAAACATGAAAATTGACAGTTACACATCGATGCTTGACAGGATCAGTCAGGATGAAAAATTCCGGGAAAAGTATAACAGGATTTTTGAAATTTCGGAGAAAGATTTCAGTTTCCGGATAATCGACAATAAGATCCAGGCAGAGGCCGGTATTCCTTTTACAGGAAAAAATGGCCTACTGAATTTCCTGGAAATCAATTTTGGTTCAGAGCCATTTCCTGAATTTCCGGAAATTCCTTCACCTTCAAGTTACTCCGGATTGATAGTAGATGCGAGACACCTGAATGCAGTGGCATCACTTTTCCCACGGATAACTACCGACCGGGGCATTGAAATCTATTCACCTGAACTTGTAAGCAGAAATTATGCAATAGATACCGGAATGGTTTCATTTCAGACCGATCCAATTCTTGCAAAACGGAATTCGCGTGCGGGAATAAATCCCTACTATGTTGTCGCACTGAGTGCAACAGGGAAAGATAAAACTGATTTTTCAATTCCAACAGAAGATGCCATGAGGATTATGGCCTCAAAAAATTCTGTTCAGAATTTAAGAAAATGCAGGGTGATTATTTTGCTAAAGAAACAGCCTTAACGAATGTTCGTTCGGCCTTTTTGAATTCGGAATTGAAAAGATAGGCAAAACCAAGATCATTCAGTTCAGTCTTTGATAGATTTTTCCGTTTTTCAAACTCCGGGATTTCCCGGATCGAATCCCTAAATTCTTTTTGTTTTTCTTCAAACTTTGGAAGTTCGAGTCTTCCTGGAATATTATTCAGTAATGCTTCAGATTCTTTATATTTTCCGAGGAGAGTCAGCGCGATTCCGCATTTCCGGTGAATTTCATAGTTTTCCGAAAGGATCTTCAAATTTTTCCGGAAAATATCGATGACTTCCTGGTATTTTTTCAGTTCAAACAAACATTCAATTTCTTCTGTTACGAACGGATTCGACTTTTCCTGTTTCGCATAATACTGAATGATAAATAGGCTGTCGGAAAATTTTCCGGTTTCGAATGTACGTTTAACTGCGAAGTCTGCAATTACAAAGCAGACCGGCGGATTTTTGGATTTAAAATATTCTGAAATTTTTTCGCAGGCCCTGACATTCTGATTTTTATAGAAATATTCATACCCAAGCAGCAGTGGAGAAAAAACGGAAGATCCGTCCCTTGCTCCGGGAATTGTTCGTAACATGGGTGATATCTGATAAAGCGATAATATCGCCATATCCGCAAGTAGTGCATTGCCAGGAGTTTGGCTGGATAAATGGATTAAATCTTCATAGGAACCGACTTCGAAGAGTTCCCAAGCTTCTTTCTCGATGTTTTGCTTATCTGCGACTGCCTGAGGCATTTTTGTCTCCTGATTTTCCTATCGGAGGAAACAAATTTAAGGAAAAGATTTTTTAGGGGAAAAGCCTTCCCATTAACCTCGGAAATGGGATGCATTCCCTCACATGGGGAAGACCGCAAACCCAGGCAACCAGCCTTTCAAGCCCTAACCCGAATCCGGAATGCGGGACAGAACCATATTTCCGGAGATCGAGATACCAGCTGTATGAATCCACAGGCAATCCTGCCTCGTTCAGCCGTTGAACAATACTTTCATAATTTTCTTCCCGTTCTGATCCACCGATAATCTCTCCAACACCTTCTGGTGCGATCAGATCCGCACATAAAACAGTGCGTTTATCTTCCGGATTTTCTTTCATATAGAATGCTTTGATCGATTTCGGATAATTTCGTATAAAGACTGCCGATTCAAAATGAGAAGTCAGTATATTTTCTCTCTCTGCGTTTATATCTTCACCCCATTCTATCGTTTCTTTTTTATCCTGAAGAATGCTGATCGCTTCTGAATAATTGATTCTCTTAAAAGGCTTCTGGATGTAACCTGATAGTTTTTCCGGATCCCGTTCCAGAACTTTCAGATGCGACACGGACTTTGAAATTACTTCGGCTAAAATGGTTCTTATGAATTTGTCCTGAAAATCAATATTTTCTTCGTTCCCTATATTCGCAGATTCTGCCTCCAGCATCCAGAATTCGGTGAGGTGACGTCTTGTTTTGCTTTTTTCTGCACGGAATGTCGGACCAAAACAATAAACATTGTTGTGTGCGAAGATGGCAGTTTCGAGATAAAGCTGCCCCGTTTGTGCAAGGTAAGCATTTCCGAGATCAAAATATTCAGTCGAAAAAAGTGAACCTGCGCTTTCACCAATCGATCCGGTCAGGATAGGTGTATCAATCAGAACATAATGATTTTCATAGAAAAACTTTCTGATTGCAAAAGATAATTCATTGCGGATTGCCAGAATCGAAAGCTGACGTTTTGACCTGAGCCAAAGATGACGGTGATCATGCAAAAAATCAGGACCATGTTCTTTCGGAGTGATCGGATATCCATCGGAAGATCCAACTACAGAAAACGAATTCACCTGAATTTCAAATCCGATTTCAGATTTTTCTGATTTAACAAGCTTTCCTTCTATGACAATCGAGGTTTCCTGTTTTAAAGATTTAACCTTTTCAAACTCCTCTTCGCCGATTGTTTGCCTGTCAGCAACTGCCTGGATAATCCTACCCGAATTTCTGATCTGAAGAAACTGGACTTTATTGCTTCCGCGAATACCATGAACCCAGCCGGTAAGAAAAATTTCGTTTCCTTCGTTTTCCGTTAATTCGTATAAGTTAATTTTTTTATAATTCATGCCCGCACCTGGTCAGGAAATTTTCTCACCGCAATAAAACCCTGCAAAACCAAAAATAAGCCCGGCAAGATTATTGAGTGCAACATTCAGAAGAGCTTTCCCATATTCATTTTGATTCAACAATGAAATCGTTTCATATGTAAAGGAAGAAAAAGTAGTCAGACCGCCAAGAAAGCCGATAGCAAAGAAAAATCGTGTGTATTCAATATTGATTTTTCGCAAAAAAACATTCATAAAAAAAAGCATAAGGAATGAACCTGTAATATTAACAATGAGAGTTCCATATGGAAATGAACTACCAACAGCAATAGAAAAATACCGCGAAGTCAGGTACCTGGTAACTGAGCCAAGTGCTCCGCCTGCTCCAACTAAAATCACAGTTAACAATCAGGCTGCGCTCTTTTTTTTTCTTTTAAGAGATGCGCCGGATATGTTCATTGAATCTGAGATGTAGTCAACCCGATCCCGAAGATGACGTATATCTATTTTTATTTCCTTCATTTCTTCGCGCAAGGATTCTCCCATAGAATTCATGTCAGACCTGAGCGCAGTCTCCATTGTTTTCATGTCAGTTCTGATCCCTGCCTCCATTGCTTTCATATCAGACCTGATCCCAATTTCGGATTTTTGCGATTGGCTGCGCATTTCCTGAAGTTCAGATTTAATATCATCAATACGTTTATTTGTACTTTGATTCCCCGAATAAATCATTATGATTGTTCCAATCATACCGACGCCGATCGTGCAAAATCCTATGATCATAGCGACAAAAGCAGAATCCATAATTTTAGAAATCTGTTTTATTATTTCGTATGTCAAGGTGAAATTCATAAAGCGACGTGCAGAATATCGCAGAATTCCGGTCAAAAGAACACTTACTTAAAATTCTTTTTTATTCCCGAAATAATTCAGCAAAAATGCGGACTTTCCAATCAGTTCATTCCACTCTTCTTCAAGGATTGAATCAAATACAATTCCTCCTCCGCTTTGCAATTTAATTTTATTATCATACGAAATTGCCGTCCTGATAACTATGCTGAAATCCGCACCACCCCTAATGTCCATGTAACCAAAACAACCAGAATAAATTCCTCTGGGACTTTTCTCCAGTTCATTGATCAGATTCAAAGCTGAGATTTTGGGAACCCCGGTCATAGAACCTCCCGGAAAAATGGCTGAAAGTAAATGGGAGATGTCCAGATTCTTCCGGAGTTTTCCGCTCAATATACTGGTCAGCTGAAATACGGTTTTATATGATTCAATTTGGTGGATTTTTTCTACCTTAACAGTTCCCAATTCAGAAACCCTTCCGATATCATTCCGGATAAGATCGACGATCATACTGTTCTCTGCGTTGTCTTTTTCACTGTGAGTCAATGATTCTATCAATTCAATTTCTTCCTGCTGATTGTCTATTCGTATACGCGTTCCCTTCATTGGCCTAGCTTCAATGCGGTCATTTCTGAGAGAAAAAAACCTTTCGGGAGAAAACGAAAGTATTCTGAATAAAGGAGTCTCCAGGAAAGCACCGAAAGGTACAGGATTTATTTTCCGCAGGTTCAGATAGTCGCTTAACGCATCATCTGAGTAATCTTTCCAGAAAGAAACCGTTAGACAGGTCTGATATACTATTCCGTTGTTGATAGATTCCTTGATCCTGTCAAAAGCGTTCTTGTAATCTTCCATACCAAGAGAAGACCGAAAACCTGATGCAGCCGGGTCCCCGTTTTTTAGAATGCCAATCTTTTCCGGAACCGGATCCGAATTTCCCGGATCTTCAGTCTTGCCCGGTTCTCCGGAAAAAATTCGTTCTATCCTTTT
>JAIOQL010000037.1 GCA_021413405.1 Leptospira sp. | reverse complement strand
AAGTCAATGATTTTGGTATCCATCGTACTGAAATTGACGATGATATTGTCAGTTTTAATATCTTTATGGATTATTTTGTTTCTGTGAATTTCGTAGAGAATTTCTGAAAGATGAATTGCTATTTTAAAAAAACTTTCCAGTTCCAGTTTTCCTTCCTGGATAACTTTTTTGAGTGATTTTCCTTCTGTATCTTCGAGGAGAAGAGTGTAGCCGCTTTCTTTTCTTTCAAGCCCATAGACCTTCAGCATATTCGCCGAAGTGAGGTGCTTCATGATTTCGAATTCGTTTTTTAAGTTGATAACTGCGTGATCGAAAACATCTGTTTTTGGAACAAATTTAATAATTACGGGTCTTTTTTCTTTTATGTCAATTCCGCGATAAACCTCGATTTCTGAGCCAATATGGATCGTTTCTTTTATTTCGTAGTTTTCAAGCGCAACCATAATTCATAACACCTTTAAATTGATTAGTATTTCCAAAATTAACCTTTAATACAAGAAGATTTTTATAACTACGAAAACAGTTACTGATAATTCTTGCATATTGAAGACGAAGTTTATACGGGTTTAAACGGATTTCTAAAAAGCTGAGGCTTTGTTCACTGTGAACGCTGCAAAATGCCCTGTTATTTTTTTCTCTAATCTCCTTAATCAATGCTTTCTCCCTCAGTTTTTTTCCGTCATATCCGTGTCATCTTCGTTCTGTATTTCCTGACTCTGCGTTTTTTTAGAATAATGCCCTGAAAGCTTTTGGAACAGGAACAGCCTTTTTCAGATTGTAGTCATAAAATATAATCTTTATACGTGCCTTTGCAACTTGCTTATTCCCTCCTTTCTTTGTAACCTGGAAGAACAGGTCGCAAGACTTCTCTGAAAAATTGGTGGCAGCAATGTCAAATAGCAATATGTCGCCAATGTGAACTTCTGCTTTATAACTGATGCTTGCATCAGGGATAATGAAACTAACCCCCCCGATATCAAAAATTGTAAATCCATTGTATTTCAGAAAAGAGGAAAGAGCCTCACTCAATAGATTGAACATGATATCAAACGGAAGGTGAAGGCCGAATCCGACGTCTG
>JAIOQL010000697.1 GCA_021413405.1 Leptospira sp. | reverse complement strand
GTCTTTTTTAACAAACTGTGCCTTATCGCCGGTCAGAAGAAGCAATTGTCTTGTGCAAATTTCCTTTTCCGGCTCTGTCTTCAGTGCATAACACGCGGAAATTGTAGGTTTTTTTGAAACGACAATTTCAGGCTTTTTTTTCGGGGTATCATCTTTGATTTCAGTAGAAAGAATATCACTTTCGGCAATTTCGCGAATGTTTCCATTTTCTGATCTGAATTGCATTTTCGATTCTGAATGTGAAACAACTGTACCGGTTTCGACACCAGTATTAAGCCGTATTGTGAGTTTAGAATTATCTTTGAGAAACGGAATCATCTCTTCGCCGGCCTGTTTACGGATCTCCAATTTAACAATTTCGTCTAACGTAACAGTTTCTGGCGGATCTGAAGAATCCTTGTTTACAAACTGAACTTTTTTATCTGTCAGACTGAAGATTTGTTTTGTGCAAATTTCTTTTTCCGGTTCTTTCTTTAATGTGTAACATGCTGAAACGGCAGTGTAGCTGATTTTCACATTCGCGACTTCTTTTTTCTGGATTTTCAGGGTTGTTCCAGACGGGATTCTGATGATCAGTTGGGTTTCTGTTTCTTTCATTATCCGGCCTTCAATGCTTTTACCGTCTTTCAGGCTGATCACATCTGCAGAAAGCGAAAGGCAAAAAAAAAAACAAACTGATTTTATAGAAGTGTGCGATCTGCATTTATTTGACCTTCGCACTCTTCAGATCGAGTGCAGCAAAGGACTCCTCTTTCCCTTTTCGTTTTATTATTAAATCTTCCTCTCTTTTTTCAATCGAATCAACAAAGGAGTAATTGGCCTTGCCAATCATTAAGTCAATGAATCCCTTTGATTTTTGTTTTTTTTGAATACCCTCCGTATCTACTCTTTCAAGCATCGAAAGGGGAAAGGACATTTCAAACTGAGTTGTATCCACGACTACTTCTGATTTTCGGATTATGAACGACATTCCCTTAATAATTCTTCCGTCCGAGAGATAAACTACCATCCGGTTTGCGGGAGATTTTGGTTCTTCCTCCAGTTTCTCGATCTCTCTTACTCTTTTTTCGATAGATTTTGGAAGAACGATCTCCATTTCATTTTTGATGGCGATATTAGGTACCTGTTCTTCCGGATTTTTTTGTTCATCGCGGGAAACGGGTTTTGCTTCTTCTTTCTTGATTTTTTCCATTACGATGGATTGTAATTTTAGATCTGCACCCTCTTTTACAAGACTAAGCAATTGAGTATCTTTGAGCTGGTCCGCTTTCTTCTCTGCAATTTTTGTTACTTTTTCACCCGCATCATAGATTTTACCCAGAACGAGAAGTCTCCTGTTGGCCTCTTTTGCTACCGGGAGGTCTTCCTTTTGTTCCGAGAGCGAAAAATATTCGGTTATCGCTTCCTGGGTCTTTCCTATTTTTTCCATAGACCTGGCTTTCATATATCTTTCTCTCATGCTTAGAGATTGAATGGAATCGAATTTCAGAAACGCCTCTGAATATTGCCCTGCCTGATAATATGCTTTTGCTATCTGGTGATCATCAGTAAAATTTGCCTGAATCTCTTTTTTCTTTTTCTCCGATTCGAGAAGAATTGAAATCAGGATTTCGGCGCTATCGGAAAAATGTGTTCCCGGATTTGATTTTATTATCTTATCCAGTTTTTCAATTGCCTTCGTTTTTTCCCCGGTGATTGCAAGGCAATATCCACCGTGGAGCATAACGAAAGCGAGATCATCCGATTCGTGAAGATCTGCTTCCAGTTCTTTATATTTTTCTGAAGCAAGTTTACATCTCTGATTCCGTTCCAGAAGGAACGCATACTGCAAACGTGTGAGTTTGTCCTGTTCGTCTACGATCCTGATAAATGATTTCAGGGAAAGCTTCCTGACCACATTTACAATTATAAGCCCCATTGTTTCATTCAGGTCAAGTCTTGAAGAAATGTTGATTTTATCAAAATTCAGG
>JAIOQL010000607.1 GCA_021413405.1 Leptospira sp. | reverse complement strand
ACATGAAGATCTACAATAACCCCTTCCATGTCCCCGCCGGATTCACTGATGATTACGTTAGCCGACTTTCGTCCGATTCCGGGCAGTGCCACAAGATCTTTCAGATTCATAGGGATATTTTTATCATCCTTCAGAGTTTGTGCGAGTGTAATCAGCCACTTGGATTTGTTGGCAAAGTTTCTGACTTTGCCGATGAATTTCCCTAAATCTTCCGGGCTTGCCCCGGATAGTTTTTTAAGAGTCGGGTAGACCTTGAAGAATGCAGGAGAAATTTCGTTGATATGCCGGTCTGAATCCTGGGCGGACAAAATCACCATCACCATAAGCTGGTAAGTGTTCAGGTGTTCCAGTGGATGTTTTCTCCCGTCATATTTTTTGAAAAGAAAGGCAAATCTTTTTGCCCATTCATCAGATCCGATTAAATTTTCCGGCATATTATGGCTCCGCTCAGGAGATGGGAATACACGACCGGAAACCCGATACAAAATAATTGCTTGAACATAAAAAATTTACTGTAAATCTTAACTAAAATCTCCGGTTCGAATGAGGGAAAATGAAAATTCAAAAAACCATCTGCATTGTTTTGGTATTAAGCCTGACCGTTGCTGGCGGATATGCCTGCAAAAAAAATGAGCAGGCAAATCCGGCTGATTCAGTCGTCGTAAGCTTCCTTTCCGGAAAAGCAGAAGCAAAATCAACCGGGGGCTGGGAAATGATCAAAGTAAACGATTCGCTCCCGTTGAGTGCCTGAGCCTCGCAAAAATAAGAAAAACTAAACAAATGAATTGTGTTTGAATCATTCTGTTTTAAATTTCTAAAATTAAAGGCGAGAAAAGGTAAAAAGTTATTTGAAGTTAGGCGAAATAGCTAAAAATCTCTGCAAATTGAGGAAAATTTTTTTATTTGAACAAAGTTTTGCCGGGTTTAGACATTAGAAAGATAGAGGACAGATACGTTATGCGATCACTGTTTCTGTTTTCTGGAAAAAAACAGCTTAGGCTGCTTTTTTCCAGAAGTAGGAGTGGTAGAGTCCTCTAACTTCCGGAACGGACACGAGTTCGTATTCACCGTCTGGTGGTTTCTCCTGGATTGGCGAATGAATCGGAGTGTCTTTTTTCAAAGCCAAATGAGTTCTTTTAGTGTTGTAGAATTCAATGTATTCTTCGAGTCTTTTTCTGAGATGGATCTCGCTTAGAGGAATAATATGGTCAAGGAGTTCTTCTCTGCAAGTTTTCACCCATCTTTCGGCGATTCCGTTTTGCCAAGGAGATCTGACCGAAGTTTTCTTGTGAAGAATGTTTTTTGATTTGAGAAATTCCGTGTATTTTTTTCCGAACATTGAATCGTTGTCTGAAAGGACATATTTGATTTTACGTTTTTTTCGCAGGACTGTTTTCATTTTCTGAATAACCCATTCTTGATTTGGATGAGCTTCGATGTCAAAGTGGATGATTTCGCGGTTTTCATGATGAATGTAGAAAAGAACTTTGAATATTTTTCTAAAATCAGAAGAAATTACAGAGAAAAAATCTTTGGATATCATTCCGTCGCTGTGTAATGCGAGCCATTCAAGCCAACGTAAACGCAGCCTTGGATCTGTTGGACGTTTCGGGATGTATTTTGAAACAGTTCTTTCTGAAATATTAAAACCGAGTTTTAGAAGAAGCCCGTGGAGTTTGGTAGCTCCCCAGATGGAATTTTCTTTCGCAAGTCTTCTGATCAAATCAATGATTTCTCTTGAGATGGTTGGTCGTCCCTTTTTTCTTTTTGAGAGAAGTGCCCAAAAGGTTTTGAATTTTTCGTTGTGCCATTTTTTAACGGTGGCCGGAAGGACGATGCAAATTAGATTTTCCCATTTATTGTTCAAGAATGTGAGAACCATCATTCTGATTCTTTCGAAAGGTTTTGTTTTGATGATTTTTACTCTTCGTTTGTAGCTGCTGAGCTGGCATTTCAGCGTTAGGATTTCTATGGTTGCAAAATAATAGCTTTTGATTGTAAGAATAAAATAGAGAAAAAAAATCAGGTTGAAAAGATGGGAAATAGATTGATTCAAGGAATTTTTCCGCTTGTTAAAAATATTTTAAAAGACAATTCTTTGAAAAAAGAAGATATTTGTCCATATCCTAAATTTCACTCTACCTGATTTCAGAAACAATACCAATGCCAAAGACTCCATACGATTCACTGTTAACGCAGATATCAAAAATCCTTGAAGAGACACGGACAGATTTCAAAGAGGGATCGAACCGTTTTGTTCTGACCTCGAACTGGGAGATCGGGAAGAGGATCACAGAGATTGAACAGGGTGGAGAAAAGACTGCGAAATATGGAGTGAGGGTGATCGAAAGACTTTCTAAGGATCTAAATGAGAGATTTGGAGGCGGATATTCAGTGATATCCTTGCGAGAAAAAGGGGAAAAGGCAGGGGGGAAATCGTGAAGAAAAAGGGCCTTTTGGAGCGCCAGAGTGGGTCTTTTTATCACTACCAGATCAAAAAGACAGGGTATCAGGAAAAACTTTTAAAAACCGGCAGCAGCCGCCGGAATCTTGATCTTGGGTTCAATGTTTTTCCGGACGGTACGTTAGGCGACACCCTTCTTGTCTCTATCGATCTGGGTTTTCGGACTTGTTAGGGTGGATTGAGTGCTAAAATTTTATCGAAATAAACGCTCAGCTATTTTCCATGCGAATGGAAACAGGCCTACTGCTCCAAGAAGGGCACCGAAAATCCATTTCGTTTGCGATGTGATTGCTTCATGGACTTTAACAATGTCAGTTTTTAATTCTGATTTGACGTTTGCCAGTTCGGTTCTTAGATTTGCTATTTCAATTTTGACTGTTGAAATTTCCTCTACTAACTTTTTTTCAAACTTGTCTGCTACGAGTTGAACCATGTCTTCTTTTTGCGCATTAAAAGAGACATTGATGAAATCTACGAACTGGTCGGTTCCATCCGGACCTAGGACTTCTTCAAGTTTTCTCGGGACTTTTTGTACTATTGCCATGAAATTAGGTTACGTGAAATGAGAGCTTTGTCAAGAGAAAAAAATCTTTTCGATCCTTTGCGCCACGGATCGACACGTCGTCATAAATCTTGTGAAGACAAAATTTTGACGGGAGTGGAGAGCCGGACGGTGGAAGAAGGGAAGATTGTCCGACAGGCGATAATGCTCACCGGGGTGCCCATCCTAACCTCTAACCTTCTAACATCTGATTTCGGGAGCGAAAGCGACTCGGACACGGGTGTGGCGAGACTGAAAGCAGGGTCATTAGTTCTATAGCCATACGTAATATTCGCGACGCAATCGTCTTTATACAATTGTAATCATTTCTCAACTTTCAGTCTTGACTGAAAATACAGAAAGTTAAATCTGGTTCCTGTGACAATCAGGAATCCGTCCCAAAAGAAAGGCTTAGTCATGGCCGATGATCTCAGGAAATTCATCGATAAGATGGGGGTCTTCTATGAGGGTCTGGGCATCCCCTACATTGGGGGCAGGATACTCGGACTGATGCTCATTTCCGAAAATCCTGTGTCAATGGATGAAATCAGGAGTCTTCTAAAGGTGAGCCGGAGCAGTATTTCCAATAACATGACGATGCTTACGAAAATAGGGTGTGCCGAACTGGTGCGGGTTCCGGGCGACAGGAAAGAATACTATGTTTTGGCCAATGATCCGGGGGAACAATCCCTGTATGTAAAGCTTGCGAGTTACGGGCCATTAACGGAACTTGTCGAAGAAGGGGTTCTCCAGCTAAAAAAAATGAATGCCCCGGCAAATAAGTTGGAAAATTTTATTTCATGGATAAAACTCGAAAGGAAATTCATGGAACAGATGCTCAAAGAATGGAAAACAGTAAAGAAAAAGAAGAGATAAAATGAAAGTAAAGAACTCTTTCCGTAGGAAAATTCAATTATGAAAAAAATATTTTTTTTGATTTTGTTCGCAGCTTTTTTTTGGAACTGTGCCACTTCAAGTGCGGGGCTTGCGACAAGCAATGTTCCGATTGTGAATAAAAAATATAAGGTTCTTGGACCGGTGGAAGAAAGCACTTCCTGGGCGACATTTGACATTGGGGTCATTGCATTTCCTGTCCGTCTCGCATTGCCATGGTGGAAAATGGACAATCATCCGGCCGATAAACTGGTGAACAAAATTCTGGAAGAAAAGCAGGCGGACGCACTCATTAACATACGTTTCTGGAATGACAGGATAATTCTGCTATTCATTTCAATAAACCGTTTCGGAGTCAATGCAGAAGCAATAAAGTTTGAGGAAGAAATTCCTGTTCAAGTTCAACCCAATGATAAGAAACGCCGTTAGCCTGCTAAGTCTTTTTTTTCTTTCCTGTTACGGAGGGAAGCAGCTTCGCGGATTTGATTTTATCCCGGCTGCGACTATTATCCGTGCCGAGAACTACAAAGTTCTCGGCCGTTCGGAGGGAGAATCATCAACTTTTTTTATCCTGAATTTATTCCCGGTAAATAAACCTCTGAACATCGAATATGCTTTGAGTCAGGCAGTCCAAAAAATTCCGGGAGGCCAGACGATGGTTAATATCCAGCTCTGGCACGAAACCCATTATTTTTGGCCGCTTGGGAGGGTGTCCGCTGTAAAAGTTTCCGGTGATGTGGTCAGTTTCGGAGAGGTGAAAGTTATTTCGGAAGAGGATCTGAAGAAAAATGATCAGACTAAAAATCCGTTACCGGGAGGAGCTCCAGGCGGGATCAAAGTCGGGGGGCCAGAGAAATAGTCATGCGAATTATTTTCGTATATCTTCTTCCTGCTTTCCTGTTTTTTTCATGCCAGGCAGATAGCACAATGCCTTCAATTGACGCGCAGAGCCAGATCAATGCGGCCATCCAGTTCAAGCTGGATAAATGCAATGCGGATCTGAAAAAAAAGGATCCTTCGACCGGTTTCACCTACCAGGCGCCACAACCCTGGTTATATGTCATAGGCAAGCCTGTGAAACGGAATGTAGATCTTTGTTCACTTTCTATCATGCGGGTCGATTGTCCATTTATACAATATCCGCTCATTTGTCTTCTGATCTATGACAAGAAAGGATTGGGCGAAATTCCGTGGTATTTCAATTTCAATGAAATCATCAAGGCGAAATTATAAAATGGGAAACGCAATGCGAAATAGGTATCGGATTCAATTTTCCGGAAAATCGGGCTTACTGTTTTTGCAGAGAACTATTTTTGTCTTTGCCTTGCTCCTGCCGGCCAGCGAAATTTTTGCGGTCGCATTCAGAGGCAGACTTTTCAACCAGGTGACGGATAAACCCGAAGCCCAGGTCACCGTGATGATCTTCGAGACGAAAAAATTCTACCAGGCAGATGCAAACGGCTATTTTGACGGTGAAGTTCCGTCGCCTGGCACGTATACATTTCGTGTTCTGCGGCCATCGGGGATGATTGAGATCAGGAAACCGGTTTCCCAGGAAGATGAACTCGTTACAATTTTC
>JAIOQL010000144.1 GCA_021413405.1 Leptospira sp. | reverse complement strand
AATAAGAATGATCTCGCAAAACCTGAAATCATAGCAGCTCTAAAAATCCTGAACAATCTTTCTCCGGCTGCGTATCTTGCGGGACAGGGAGAACTCTGGGCGCTAATTGCTCTTCGTGGGGTGAATCTTTCGATAAAGCATGGAATTCACAGATATTCTTCCGTTGCATTTACAGAATACAGTCTGATGCTTTCTGCATACGGGAACTATAAGCGGGCATTTTTATTTGCAACTCTTGGCCAGAGACTCAGTGAAAAATGGGGAACACTTTCCCTGTTTCAAAAAAGCCGAAACTCACTCGTGATCGGAAATTTCACATATCCCTGGAACAGACATATCAAAGAATCAGAAGAGATCAATGCATCGGGCTACCAGGCAGGACTCGATTCCGGAAACCTGATTTACGCAGGATATATACTTTTGAATCAGCCTCTTTGTTCTTTCTACCAGGGATTGCCTCTAAAATCTATTCTGGAAAAACTTCCCGGCTCTCTCAATTTTACAAAGAAAAACAAAGACGAACTTTCCTACAATGCGATCATGGCTACCCGGATCGTCGCCTCAAGTCTTGCCGGATTGACGAAAGATAAAAGTTACTTTGATACTGATGAAATAGATGATCAATCTTATCTCGAAAATTGCCATACAGTAAAAGACCTGTGGTCGGTGAGCCAGTATCTGAACCTGAAGGCCCAGGCCCTTTATCACTACGATGAATTTGAAGAAGCTCTAAAAGTAATAACCGAAGCAAAAAATTTTCTTGGCTATACCCAGGGACTAACGACAATCATTTCTTCGCACAATTTTTATCATTCACTGATCCTTGCAGCTCTTTATCCTACGAAAGATAAAAAAGAAAAGAAAGAATTTATGATACAGTTGAAGGCAAACCAGGCTCAAATGAAAATTTGGACAGAAAATTGCCCTGAAAATTTTCAGCATAAATATCTTATGATTAACGCTGAAATCGGAAGGATAAAAAATCATAAAAAATGGAAAGTCGTCGGGTTATACGAAGATTCAATAGAAGAAGCAAGGAAAAATAATTTTATCCAGAATGATGCATTGGCGAATGAACTTGCAACGAAATACTGGATAGAAATCGGCAAGAGAAAATTTGCAGAGGCATATCTTCTGACAGCTTTCCGCCGGTATGAGGAATGGGGCGCAAAACGGAAAACCGATATTCTGAAAGAAAAATACAAAGATATATTCAAAGAACGAAAAAAGGAAGCTTCTGCAACAATTGAAAAAACAATTACATCCACTACTACCAGTAGTGCGACAGCTCTCTATTCAGGCCAGGCCCTTGATCTTCAGTCAGTAATCAAAAGCTCAAATGTGATAGCTGGAGAAATTAAACTGGAAAGCCTGCTCGATAAAATGATGCGAATCATGATTGAAAATGCCGGTGCTGAACGTGGAATTCTACTTTTGAAAAATGAAGAGGGATTGTTCATCGAAGCGGAAGGCCGTGTTGATCAGCAGGATGTATCAGTGATGAAATCAATTTCTGTCAAAGATTACAAAGATATCCCCTCTTCTATTATATACTTTGTAGAGAGAACGAAGCAGAATCTGGTTTTAACAAATGCCTCTCTGGATGATAAATTTAACCAGGATGATTACCTGAGAGAACACCAGATTAAATCTGTTCTGTGTGCACCAATCATGCAAAAAGGAGCCTTATCAGGAATATTTTATCTTGAAAATAATCTTTCGGAGGGGGCTTTTACACCAGACAGATTACAGATCATAAACATTCTTTCAGGCCAGGCCGCCATTTCAATCGACAATGCTCTGTTATATGCGAATATGGAGCAGAAGGTCAGGGACAGAACCAGGGAATTGGCACTTGCGAATGAAGAGCTTGAAATGAAAAACAAGCACATCACGGAAAGTATTGAATATTCCCTCACAATCCAACAGGCGATTCTTCCTCCAAGGGCACTTTTAAAAAATGTTTTGCATAATTACTTTTTGCTTTTCCGGCCAAAAGACATTGTTGCGGGGGACTTTTACTGGTTCAGCAAGATTGACGATGACAACATTTTCGTAGTTACTGCAGATTGCACCGGGCAGGGCGTACCGGGAGCACTCATGTCGATGATTGGAAATAATTTTCTAAATCAGATAGTGAATGAAAAACATATTTTCGACCCTTCTCTCATTCTCCAGGGTCTCAATGAAAGTGTAAGAATAGCTCTTCAGCAGGACAAGGAAGACACTTCCTCCAGGGACGGAATGGATCTTTGCCTGTGTAAGATTAGCGGAAACAAAGTTACATTCGCTGGAGCAAAACGACCACTTATCGTTATGAAAGACGGAAAACTGGAAGTTGTCAAAGGTGATCTTGCTTCAATCGGTGGTCGCCAAAAATCGGAAAAGACGCAGTATACCAACCGCGAAATCGAAATTGTGAAAGGTAAGACGTCTATCTATCTCACTACAGACGGATACATCGATCAGCCGGATCCTGACAGAAACAGAATTGGATCAAAAGGGCTATATAATCTTATCGAGAAATATCACAACCTTACAGGCGATGAGCAACTCCTGAAATTCTCAGATGCTCTCGATTCGCATAAACGTTATGAAGAGCAAAGAGATGACATAACAGTGATGGGAATTATGTTTTAACTGGTTTTTTATTGACATTAATATTTTGAATATAAAAGTAGGAAAGTCATGTTAGAATACGATATGTACCATGAATACAAAGTGGCACAAGAAAGCCGGGTTCATGTTTCTTTCAAAGGCGCGATCGCCCAGGACGTTCTTGCTGAATTGGGGGCGTGGATCAGGGCTTCCCTGGGTTCTGACAAAGAAAGCAATGTAAAGAAAATTTTCGCTGTTTTCATTGAGCTTTCACAAAATGTACTCCACTACTCTGCAGAAAGAATTACCAATCGCGATGGAAAAGACAATGGAGTGGGTCTCATGAATATTTATGAGAAAGGTGACAAATACTTTATCAACTCCGGAAATCTGGCATTGAATGAAGGGGTAAGCAGAATTCTCGAGAAAATTGAACATGTAAATTCTCTTTCACAGGATGAACTCAAAGTTTATTATCAAAAACAATTGAGAATGCCGCGTCCCGACGGAAGCAAAGGTGCGGGCATAGGATTCACGGAGATCGCAAGGAAAGTGAACGGGCCGATCAAGTATCATGTCGACAAGATAAATGACACAACTTCTTTTCTTACTATCTCGGTGTGTTTCAATAAGGAGACCTGATCTTGGACAAGATTTATATAGAAAAAACAAAGATATCACCAGAAATTATTTTAGACTTCGAAGCAGGGAATGCTGAAATAAACGGCGAATCCTATCCGGAAAATGCCGTTGCCTTTTATAAACCGGTTTTTGAATGGATAACCGGCATTGTTAGCGCAAACAGGAATTTCGTGTTTAATTTCCGCCTAAACTACTTCAATACCAGTTCATCAAAAGTGGTAATTGACATTCTCGATGCTCTGCAAAAATACCACACTTCCGGCGGAAAAGTCAGTGTTGTCTGGTATTACAAAGAGGACGATGATGATATGCTAGAAGCAGGTGAAGAATTTGCAAGCGATGTTGACCTTTCATTTGAGCTAAAAGCTTTTAAGTAGGCTCTCATTGGCAGTCTCCGAATCAAAAGAAGAAGATGCGTTTGAACAGGAGATCAGGGTTTTTGATAAATACAAAGAAACGGTTAAAGATAAAAATCTAACTAAGAAAGATATATTCGATGAATTCGTAGGACTTGGAAAAAACTACGAATCCCTCCTAAAGCAATCAAAAAAACTTCTCAAAATCGGGGATTCAACGCAGAGGCGTTTGTTCAAAACACAAAATGATCTGCAGGAAACAAATTCACAGTTAGAAGCTTCGTTCAATAATCTGAAGATACTGAGCCAGATCGGTCAGACAATCACTTCGAGTCTCGATACAAAGCAGATCATTGAATCGGTATACAAATATATTTCTACCCTCATGGATGTAGGGATCATTGCAATCGGGGTTTTTGAAGCCGAAAAAAATGTAATCAAATATAAATTCTGTATCAAAACCGGGCAATACATTCCATCATTAATCATTGAATCGCTCGATGAAGACAATCTATCAGCGATTTGTATTAACTCCAAAAAAGAACTCATCATCCGGGATGTTGAAGAAGAGTATTTATCTTATAGTCCTGAACTTCAAAGTCAATGGGGTGAACACGCAGTTTCTCTCGCCTACTTCCCTTTATTTGTAGAAGACAGGCTGATCGGAATTTTAACAATTCAAAGCAAAAAAAAAGACAGTTATTCCGAGAATGATCTCAACATTTTGAGAACACTTGCTTCTTATGTTGGGATTGCTATTGATAATGCTGATGCATACAAATCGATTTCAAAGAAAAACAAACAGCTGAAAGAGACCCTGGATAAGATCAATCTGCTGAATCATAATCTTGCACTCGAAAAAGAAAAATCAGAAAAACTTCTATTGAATATTCTCCCTTCTGATGTGGCTGAAGAACTGAAG
The DNA here is from genome assembly GCA_021413405.1 of Leptospira sp. Taxonomy (GTDB): domain Bacteria; phylum Spirochaetota; class Leptospiria; order Leptospirales; family Leptospiraceae; genus JAIOQL01. Next base: position 4,023 of record JAIOQL010000144.1, on the reverse strand, counting down.
GCAACCGGAATTGTGCAACCTGTTCATTTTGAATCAGCGTCTGTGCTCTTCACTGATTTCAAAGGATTCACCCTGCTTGCTGAAAAAATGACACCTGAGGCTCTGATCCACGAGCTGGATCAATGCTTCTCTGCCTTTGATAATATAATGATTGAGCACAATATTGAAAAATTAAAAACCATCGGCGATTCATACATGTGTGCTGGCGGGATTCAAATTTAGAATAAGACACATGCATTTGCATCCCGCATGGAATCGAGCGGTTCTCCGGGAAAAATTAACATTTCATCGACTACCTTTGCAATTGTAAAAGATTTTTTTGAAAGCGAAAGCAGAGGAAAAATAGCCGCAAAAAACAAGGGGGAGATTGAAATGTATTTTATTCATAGAATCCGCCCGGATTTTTCAGCGGATACAGCAGGTATTCTGCCAAACGAGAAATTTCTTTCTTACCTCAAATCACTCTAAAGAGCGAAAAAAATAACCCCCGAGAAGCTGACTAAAATGCAGGCTTCAATCAAACCGGCTCCAATATTCTTATCTACAGCAATTTCTTTTGCCAGTGAAGAACCAGGTAAAATTACCTTACCTGCAAAATACCTGAGAAACGGGATTAGTAGCAATGAAAGAAGAAATTCAAAAAGAATCAGTATCCCGGTTTCACCAAACGAGACAAACTCCTGCTTTAGAGAATGGGCAACAAGTATACCGATCGCAATGAGGGCACCCGCAAACGAAATTCCTGCGGCACAATTTTTATTTTCTCCCAATTCTATTTGAAGATCATAGGAAGTTATTTTTGCATAATAAAAAGCGAAAACAATCTGTGCAACCTGACCGATTGCAAAGAATATGAAAGAGAGAACAAGGCCATCGAAGAAAAGAAAAACCTCAGGGGGAAAAGAAGAATTTGGAGAGAAAATTTTGAGTTTCCCGCTGTCTCCCGTCAGAGCTACGGAAATAAAAATAGAATTCGCAATATAGCTTCCGAAAACAGCGACACCTGCCCCAACGTTACGTTTCGAATAAATTTCGCGGTTCAGATCAAACTTGTGCAAAATCAGTTTATCGCTGATGAAATGAGAAACATTCAGAAGGATAATTCCAAAAATAGAAAATGAGAAGACAAGGGCAACATCTGTCAGAAATGTCTTTCCCGGTGCTGAAATAATTGAAAGAAAAATCAGCATGATTCCGAAGTAGTAGCCTGTGAGGGAAAGTGCTACAGCAAAATTATCTTTTTGAGTTAAATGATCATCAATGCTTTCCGGTTCGATCCAGTCCTTAACAACTTTAGCGGAATAAAAAATCAAAAATCCGATTGCTATGAATGCAAGACCATGGATTGTCTGAATCAGATAATTATTCATTGAATTTGTCATCTCATCTTCCTTGTCAGGACGGCATTGTCAGAATTTCATAACCAGTTTCTGTGACTAAAACCGTGTGTTCGAATTGAGCCGACCATTTTCCGTCTTTTGTTCGTACCGTCCATTTGTCCTCTTTCGAGAAGTTTACGTCAGGAGTGCCCATATTTACCATCGGTTCTACAGTAAATATCATCCCCGGTTGTAATTTAGCAAGAGGTTTATTTTGTCTAAAATGTGGAATTTGCGGTTCTTCATGAAATTTTCTTCCAATCCCATGACCCATGAGCTGTGTTACAATTCCGTAGCCCCTGGGAGTCAGAAAATCATCTATCGCATTTGATATATCATTCACACGTCTCCCTGGTTTTACCTGTTCAATACCGATCCACATTGATTTTTCTGTATCACTAACAAGTGTTTCGATTTCCGGAGGAACCTTACCTATTTTGAAGGTCTTTGATGTGTCGCCATGATAGCCGTTTAGAATTGGCGTCACATCAATATTGATTATATCGCCTTCTTTTAGCACGTCGCTTGCTTTTGGAATCCCATGACAAACGACATCATTGATTGAAGTGCAAATTGCCCGGGGAAATCCTTTATAATTCAAAGGTGCAGAAATAGCACCGTGTTTAATCGTATACTCGTTGCAAAGATTATTCAGTTCAAGGGTATTCACCCCTGGCTTTACATAGGTCTCTATATATTTCAACAAGTCGGCGGCAAGTCTTCCTGCCGCCCTCATTCTTTCAATTTCCGCTTTATTCTTTATGTGTATCAAAATAGGATTTAGAAGTCAGATGCGCGTACCGTAGTTCTTTTGTTCGCATTTGTTCTTTCAATAGCTTCATCTATCAGCCTGATCACTTTTTCATTCAGACCATCGATTACATCGCTTGATGTCATACAACCTTTCGATTTGATATAAGCCTTAATCTTGCTTGAAACCAAAAAAATTTCCTTACCTGATGTTACATCCTGTTCTTCTGACATTTTTATCCTCTTAATTTTTATTTATCCAGCCTGTCCCGGAACTACATGTTGCAGACAAAATTCAAATTTGGCTGCAGGTTTCCGGTTCTTTCGGGACCGGTTTTTCTATTTTTTCTTACAATAAAAAGGATTTTTAGCCCTTCTCATACTTTCAATACACAATTGGCAATAATTTCCTTTTTTTGTAAAAAATGTTGACTCATGTGACATAATCGAATTTTCATTGTTGTTATTCAAGAACATTTCAGTAACCGGGAATTGAAAAATATATGGAAGAAACTCTTCATGAATTGTTAAACGTAACGCTTGGTCTGAGAGCCGAATTGTCCGACCGGGCAAAACTATCCCGTGCAAGAATACAGGAAACTATAAATAAGATTCTCCTGGAAGGGCAAAATAATAATTCTCCGGAAGCGATTGAATTCCGGAAAATGGCAGACGCAATTTTCCAGTTTCTTGATAAAATTAAAATCTGATCTGTTTTTAATGAGCTACAGCACGACTGTTCAGAATTGTTTCGACCAATGATTTTTCCATATTCAGCTTTTCGGCAATGACGTCCGATGACCAGTTAAAATTATCATGAAGATGAATTACCGTCGCTTTTTTCTTTTTTATCATATCCGAAGAATCGCGTGAACGGCCTTTTTTTGGCTCAGATTGAATAGAATTCTCAACAACGTCCAGAAATGCAGAAAGCTTTTCAAATTTTTCATCAGCTTCGCCGAGCAGGCTTTCAAATTCCGATTTCATCTCTTCCGTATCCGTCTTCAGATCCTCTATCCGTTTTTGCAGGAGAGATATCTGTTTGTGCCTTTCGGAAAGATCGAGAATCAGGTTCTCTATTTTGTCAAATTTTGATTCTACTGATTTTATTTCAGAATCGCGCTGTAAAAGAAGGGAGGTTTTTTGGTCAACAACGGAAAGACCTTCATTCAATTCTCTTTCTTTGGTTTCCAGAATTCCGAAATCTTTTCGCATCAGACCAAGTTGCGCAGATATTTCGATAGCAATAGAATTCTGTGAATCTGTCAGAGAGGAAAGTCTTGAAATTTCTTCGCTTGAAGCCTCCAGTGCCTCAAACTTGCGCGTAAGTTCATCCTGTATTCTCTCGACTGATCTCAGTTTTTGATCAAATAAATTGATTTTCTGATAATTCTCTTCAAGGTTGTCGGCCTTTCATCGAGGAGCCTGATTTCAGATTCCATTTCTTTTTTGGCAATTTTCAGCATTTCGGCATTCTTAGTATATTCATCCAGGCTATCTTTGCTGGAATGGAGCTCTTCCATTTTCTCTGAAATGGACCGGATCGTATCTTCTGAATTCCGGATGATTTCCTCGACATTTGCAAAATGTTCAGAATACGCTTTGATATCCTGTATCTGTAAAGACAAGGAATTGATTTCTTGTGCGATTGCACCTGATTCTTCACTAAATCCGGAAATTATTCTTTCTTTCGAATCCTGCAAAAGATCAAGATCGCTATGAATTGTAGAACGAATTTCCTCAAGCTCTACCCGGGTTCTTTCGAATTCATTCTTTGCGGAATCGATGAACGTCCTGTTGGTGCGTTCGATTTCCCGGAAATTTCTCTGGATTTCTTTGTTGAAATTGCCAATCTGTATTTCGCTGTCCTCCTTTGCGAAACGCAGACTTTCCT
>JAIOQL010000720.1 GCA_021413405.1 Leptospira sp. | reverse complement strand
AATTACATCTGATCTTTTCACTGAGCTGATCTCAATTGGAGGAAAATCATCTTCCAGTGTCCGGATCATATACTGACAAACCGGAAAAGAAGAACTCAACCAGAGAATAGCCACCGGGAAAAAAGATAAAAGCCGGTTCCGCCAGCCCCTGATTTTGCTCAGAAATAAAACTGAAAGCAGGATGATGAGTGGAAGCGGAAAAAGGAAAACTGTAAGAACTTTGGAGAGAAAAAAGAATATTGAGTCTGACATATATTAATTCAAAAGAGATTTAACTTTTTCAAGTGTCCACTGGGGCATTTCAAATGGAAAGAAATGCGTTGCATCCTTTACGTTGGTTATCGTCGATTTTGGATTCCGGCTTGCGATTTTTTTTGCGGACCCTGGTGGGCAAACTTCATATACTTCCGGGACAATTATGTGAACCTCGGATTGAACACTGTAGAATCCCCTGAGATGTTTGAAATTAGGAGTTACACGAAAAATTTTTGCTTCAAGGAGAGGATCACAGCAGAGTTCGAGTTCATTCCCTTTTGGTCTGAATGAATAGCGGAGATAGTCTTCAAATATCCTGTCATCCCATTTCGCAAATGAAGGAAATGTCCGGAAAGCCCGTCTTATCAGTTCCAGGTTTTTAAATCTCCTGCGCCTGCCCTGAGCAATTTTTGCAAGTTTCACTTCAAAGAAAGCGGAAAATGCCACCGTGATATAATTCAAAGTTACAGGATCAAAAGCAATTATCCTCCGGAACAGATCCGGTCTCGCGCTTGCTGCCAAAATCAGGCTGGCTCCCCCAAGCGAATGGCCTATACCTGTTATGCGATGTATTTTCGAGTTCTCAATTAAGGCAAGTATCTGGTCGCGGAAATAAAACCAGTCTGAAAAATTCATCGAACTTTCAGAATTTCCGTGACCGGAAAAATCCAGTGCGAGAACACGATGAGTTTTAGAGAGCTCTTCAATCAGGTAAGAATAGCAACCTGCATTATACCCGGTTGCATGGGTAATGAGGATGACGTCACCGGATTTTTTCCCCGAATCAAAATAGGAAAGTGTGTGATTTTCGAATTTAAAATTTTTCAGCTTCAAAACGGGTTACTGTTTATTCAGTCAGTGTTGATCCTGATAATTCAATGTCTAACAAATTAAATGCTTTACAGTATCTTGGAAATAATAATATATTTCTAAGAACAAGGAATATTATGCAAGTTGCAGAAAGAGAAATTGATTCAATTCCGGTCATAGACCTCAAGGGTGAAGTGACCCTGTATGACACAGCCGATTTTATGGAAGCTATGAAAAAATGCATCTCGAATCAAAAAACAAAGGTCATCGTGAATTTGTCTTCTGTAACGTTCATGGATTCCACCGGGGTCGGCACCATCATAAAATATATGATGGATTTGAGAAAATTAAATGGGGGTCTGAAACTTTCGGCAGTTAAAGGATCCGTGGCAAACCTGTTTGCTCAAACTGCCAAAAAAAATCCTGAACTGATCTATGAAACTGACGAAGAGGCTGTGCAGGCGTTCCTGAATGGACCCTAAGAACTTCGTCCAAAGTTAATGAGAAAATTATTATAAGAAATGCGACCGGTATAATTTCTGATGACTCAAGATAATAAGAGCAATCGTTCAAACGAAGAAAATGAATTCGATTTGATCAGGGGCCAGATAGAGAATGATAAGGAAGTCGTCATCATTCTTTATACTCTCACTGAATATACTGAGCAGAAAATGCAAAGTGTACTGAGGTGGGTTCTTCAAAAATACCAGAAGGAAGAGCTTTACAATTCAATGTACAGCGTTTTATTCGAAGTCGTTGTAAACGGAACACGGGCAAATATCAAGAAATTATTTTTCGAAGAACAGGGCCTTGACATAACTAACAACCAGGATTATTCCGAGGGGATGAAGTTATTCAAAGAAAAAATTACAAAA
>JAIOQL010000719.1 GCA_021413405.1 Leptospira sp. | reverse complement strand
TTTAAAGCTGCTTGTGAAAGGCTATACATGCAATCAGGGAACTGATGAGAGCAATATAAAGTTGTCCCAGGAAAGAGCATTCAAAATTGCTGATTACCTATATGCACAAGGTGTACCGATTAATAATCTGAAAATATCCGGTGAGGGAAAAGCAAATCCTATCGCGGATAATTCAAATAACATTGAAAAGGCAAAAAATCGTCGGGTCGAATTTGAATTGATGCAATAAGACAGATTTAACTTTTTCTTCTTTCCAGAAAATATATTCGACAACCCTGTTCTGTTTTTTCCCGTTCGAACCTCGAAACAGGAAAATCATGCCTCGAAAAGGAATATTCTTTATCCGGATTTTTGAAACGGGTTTCTTTTCTAAAATAAAAAATGCATCTTCTTGCATAAGGTCCATAATCCGTGGCAAACCGAAATAGCCCATTTTGTTTCAAAAGGAAATGAATTTTTCCGAGAAAACCCGGATTCAGTGAGCGGTTTTTCCGGTGCTTTTTCTTTGGCCATGGATCCGGAAAATTAAGAATAATTTCATCAAACTGGTTTTCATCAAAAATTTCAGTCAAAAACCAGTCGAAATTCACAGGCATGATTCTGATATTCTGAATATTCCTGGCGAGAATGTACTGTATGGTTCTCCTTAGCCTGTCACCTTTTTTTTCCATCAGAATATAGCCCGTATCCGGGTTTTTTAAAGCCAGGTCACAGGCAACTTCTCCCCAACCGGACCCAAGTTCAAGAGTTAGTTTGGTCTATTCTTTCGGGAAAACCTTCCGGATATCCAGCCGTTTGTCTTTTTCCGGGAGAATGAAAAAAACAGACTGAAATGGAAGTCTAACGGAAATATTCCAGAGTTTTGCCTCTAAATTCTGATTTATCATTAGTTATAAAATACCGAAACTATTAAGGTCTAATCAATAGGAGTCTTTACTAAATTCCAGTTAATTATTGTATGGTAAAGATTTATTCGAGAGATACCAGTTTTGAAAATTAAACTTTATGGAGTCAGGGGATCTTGTCCCACCCCCGTTGGTAACGAAGAATACCGGGAAAATCTCAAAAACGTACTGGATCTCGCCTATTCAGAGTGGAAAACAAATCCTGGAAAATTTTCCGTTGATAATTTCCTCGAATCCAGGCCATCCTATTATTCCACGCTGGTTGGGGGAAACACCACATGCGTTTCCGTTACATCTAAAACAGGTGATCAGGTAGTCATCGATTGCGGTACAGGAATGAGGGCTTTCGGGAACGATCTCCTCAAAGAGGGATTTCTAAAAGAAAAGAAAGACATAAATATTCTGATTACTCATACCCATTGGGATCACATACAGGGATGGCCTTTTTTCAAATTAGCCTATATCCCCGGGATAAAAATAAATTTCTATTCCTGCATAGAAAATCTCAAGGAACGATTAGAAAGACAGCAGCATCCAGAAAATTTTCCTCTCGCATTTTCGGTGATGGCCTCTGAAAAAAACTTTCATCTTCAGAAAGTAATGGAATCCTTCAAAATCGGAAGTCTCGAAATAACACCTTTTTATCTGACACATCCGGGAACCTGCATAGGTTATAAGATCACCGAAGACGGGAAAACTTTTCTGTTTTGTACAGATGTGGAATTTAGCGAATCAAATATAGGATACCTGAACGAAATAAAACCCTTACTCAAAGGGGCAAAATTGATCATAATGGATGCCCAGTACAATGCTGATGAAGCAAGAGCGAAAATCGGCTGGGGTCACACATCAGTGGAATATGCAGTCCGAAGTGCCGAAATGATAGAAGCTGAAATTCTTGCACTGACCCATCATGAGCCCGATAACCGGGACGCCACTATCTATAAGAACTACACCGATTCTCTCAATTTTGTTGCAAAAGAAAGTCAACTCAAGGTTGTAATTGCCAAAGAAGGTATGATTTTCGATCTATAATCAGCAGAAATTCTCCGATAATTAAGGTAGCTGTATGAGAATCGAAAATCCCGATAAACTTCCTCCGTTATTTCAGGGCGAGAAAATTGTAAATCGATTCCGGTTTGCACTAATATTTTTATTTGCAATTTCAACAGTCCTGACTTATTTTTCACAGCCAATCAATTTAGTCGCAAGCTACGGAATTGGCACAATCCTTTCTCTCACTGTAACCCTATTATCTGCATATCTCATAAGAAAAGGCCATCTTTATTTCAGGATGGTTTATCTCAACGGGGCAATCGATATCCTGAATATTTCGATGATCAGGATTTTCAGCGCTTTTTACGGGATAAATGGCGGAGATAATGTACTGAAGGAAAAAGCCTTTATCCTGATCACCCTAATTTACATTGCACTCATACCTTTCCGCTTCAATAGAAAGTTTGCAATCTACCAGGGACTTCTTGCTTTTTCAGGTGAAATCCTGGTTCAATGTGCCGCGATATATTCAGGTGTTCAACTAAAGGTCGGGGGAGATTACAAAGTATTCAATGAATACGATACGGTTTCATTCATTGTAATAAACCTTTTCCTTTCATTTTCTGTGTATGTCGCATATCGCCAGTCAGTTTTGACGGGTGCAATTCTATCAGAGTCAGAAGATAATGAAAAACTCGCCCTGGAAAGTTTACGCAAAAACGATTCAATTGTTCAAAAACTAAAAGCATCAGATTCAAAACTGGAAAATATCCAGGAGACAATAAACAATACTGTAGAAAGTTTCCGTTCCAGCACGATGGAGCAAGCATCAATTTCGGAAGAAACATCGGCTGCAATGGAAGAAATAGCCGCCGCATCAAGGAACATTTCTCTTTCAACCGAACAACAGAAAAATTTGAGTGTTTCTGCAGCAGATCTTGTGAAAGAAATGGAAGAAAGATTTGAAAGTCTCAAAAATGCTATCAGGGCAAATGAAAAAATAATCAATCACATCCATTCCATCATCGACCGCGGAAAATCAGTCATGCAGGAAACTGGAAAATCCATGGACGACATTAAACGCTCATCCAACCAGATCTCAAAAGTTGTCGGTGTCATGAAGGAAATCGCTTACCAGACAAATCTTCTTTCGCTCAATGCCGCCATTGAAGCTGCGAGAGCTGGAGAGTCCGGAAAAGGATTTGCCGTTGTAGCTGATGAAGTTGGAAAGCTCGCTCAAAAATCGACAGGTCACACCAGGGAAATTACTGAAAATGTCAAACAATCTCTCGAAAAAGTCCAGGCTGGAAATTATGCAGTAAAAAGTGTTATCCAGATATTTGATGTCATTGTAGAAAATTTCAGCGACATTGATCAGGTGAGGAAGGAAGAAGAAGAATCACTCGAATCTTTCGAAAATAACAAAAACAATATTTCTGATTCAATTATTGAAATGAATGAGCAGGCCGGAATCATTCAATATGCAACGAATGAACAGGAAACAGCAGTGAACGAAACGACAGTCTCAGTTACAAAAATTTCCGAACGGGCCAGCGAGCAGGCCGAAAAAATTGATGAACTGGCCAGTGTCGTGGAATTTCTACAGGAAATTCATTCTTTAATAAATGAACTTGCACTAGACAGATCTTCCTGAATCAGCCATTTTCGTTTTCCCATAAAATTCCATATCGCATAAACTATGAAATACGCACCCAATATATCAATGGAATAATGTTCGTGCGTGAGAATCAGAAAAAAAACAGTCACGAAGTGATAAAGAAGAAACGGGATAAACAGAAAATGCTTTCCGGGAATGGCAAGCAGAAGTAGAAATGTAGTAGCTGTGTGCCCGGAAAAAAAAAGATCCTGGGTGAGAAAAACAGCAGAAATTCCCTGTCCCCCAAAGAAAGCATCAACAGGAATCCACTGTTTAACAAGAAGTTTCCAGTTTATTTCTCCGGCAGTTAGATTCAAAATTTCGGAAGAGGTAAACTGAGCGATGATTTTTGGCGGACCAAGCGAAGTTAACAGAATAAATATTCCTCTAAAAAAACTAACCGCTGCTCCGGCCCGTAAATAATTGATACAGGAAACGGGACGGAATATCCCAAGAAGTAGAATTGACAAAAGCAGAAAAGGAAGCCATAGAATAGAATTCACCCAATCAAATTCTCTCTGTGGTGGTACAAGATCGTGAATAATATCAGGTATAGAGGGTCCACGTCTTGTTTCAGAAAACAAGGCGATCGTCTGCATAAAAATATATGCGAAATAATGAAGAATTAGTGCTGAAAGAAGCCTGAGTTTCAAATTCATAATCGCCGGAAATTTCTAACAAATATACTATAGTCGCCCCGATGCATATTTTGTGATGGTTGCCGGGTTTCCCTCGATATGCTGATACTCTTCGGTACCCGGGAACCAGAAAATTCGGTCATCCAGTAAATGATTTCGACTTCGTTCAGAAAAAACTCTGCCTCGTATCGGGATTCAGGCAAAAAATACCCGGCGACAGGTTCTCAAAAAAAGTCAGTCCCCTTTACTCCATGTAAAATTTCTATTCAGGAAATAATTTCCTGCAGTTGCGAGAAGGATTCCCATAAGATTTGACAGGTAGGTAGCGTAGTCCGGATAAAAATCGGGAAAATTTACCTGGAAAATTTCAAAACTGAATCTCCAGACAGAAAGTTGAATGATCAGACCAAGGATAGATATAACATTGAATCTGATAAACCCCGCTACGTTCTTTCCAAAACCCTGTATCTTTACTTCAGAAAAGGTCCATGTATTATTCAAAATATAATTGCTGAAGACACTCAGTTCAAATCCGAAAATTACACTGAGTGAAGGTTTAAAATATTCTCTGTAGGCCATTCCCTGATTCTTAAAATTCAGAATTTCATTTGCAAAATATTGACCAAACAAATTTACAAATATCCCGATCACTCCGGTAATTCCATACTTTATGAATGTCAACGAAACATATTTTCCAAAACGAATGTCGTATAACGCAAGAATGTAATTGTGGATAATTGAGCCGGACATTTTTGTTTCACCGTGAACTCTGTTCCGGAACACATAGCCAACTTCCTTTGGCCGGATCCCTTTTTTTCTTCCAAGAAATTCCAGGAGAATTTTGAATCCTCTCGGATTGATTTCCGAAGCAACTTCTCTGAAAAGAGATCTCTTGATTACAAAAAAACCGGACATGGGATCGGCTACAGGAATAGGAAGAAAAATCTTCGCCAAAAGTGTTGCCGTTTTACTCATCAGCTTCCGGAAAAAGCTGAATTCCCCATATCCCCCCTCTTCCGCCATTCTGCTCCCGACGACCAGATCACAGTCCGCCAGCTCGTTTATCATCTTTGGAAGAATGCTTTCATCATGCTGCATATCGGCGTCAATCACACCGAATGCATTCCCTCTCGCTACGCCCATCCCGTCCAGAACTGCAGAACTGAGCCCCCGTTTTCCAATGCGTCGGATTACGCGTATGCGATCGTCTTTTTCAGAAAGCTCTTCTGCAATTTTCCATGTTCCGTCAGGGGAATTGTCGTCTACAACAATGATCTCGAATGTTATTTTAGCTTTTTCAAGGATCTCTGCTATGCTTGGGACAAGAATCGGAATATTTTTAGATTCGTTGAACGTAGGAATGATCAGTGAGAATTCGATCATTGGACTGGAACGTTTTTCGCGTTACAGTTTATTGTCCCTCTTATGATAATCGGGGTTGCGCCTTCCCCTGTAGCACTCGAAATACATTTCGCATTATCAGTAGTGAAACACTGGGTAGTTGCTGTTGCACTCGTGCAATTTATATTGTCTACAGTATAACATTGTGTTGGGGTTGTTGTGGTTCCGGATCCCGGTGTATAGGTTCCGCTCAAATTCAACTCAACTTTCAAGAATTGAATTATCTGCGTGCCGGTATTCGTATCGTCTATGTTCACACCACTGTTCAGCCATTTAACCGTGCCCTGTTTACCTGCAATCGTATCTGCAAAAACACCACCCGTGAATGTGAAACCCTGCTGTTGATCAATCGATCCTTGTGTCTGGGTTGTATCGTAGATAAACTTCATGTTTAGAGTTTCATGTGTTACTTTCATCACGAGCTGGCTCAAAATTGTAAAGCGGGTGTTCGCAGTTTTACTTCCTGAAGAAGTTGCTCCTGTAGATGTTCCCGTTGTACCTGTAGTGGAAGCGGTTGCCGGAGTTCCTGTGCCGCAATTTGGTGTCAGGTCACTGTCGATACCATTTGTCAGGAAAAGGGTTTTTATTCCGGGATCAAGAAACGGATAAACAGAAAGATCCACCTTATTCTCTTTTTTCTGCGTGCAGGCTAAAAACAATAAAGAAGTTACTAATACTAAAAACAGAACCCGGAATGATTGCATAGTTTTAATGAAAGATAATATAAATTTATAAGTCAACATTTAAAAGCCGGTTTTTTTTCAATTTTGATCGGTTATTGTCTCATCAAGAGTCAGATCCTCAAAGGAAAATGCTCCTCGAATATTTATCATTTCCTTCTCAGACATCTTTTCGTCTCTTTTGGTAAGAAGTTCCTGGTAATAATTGTATTCCTTAAGATCTTTTTTTCCGGTCGCAGAAAGGTAAAAAATAGTAAATAAGATATATTCGCGGTTATTGCTATAAAGTTTAATCAGAGAATCCAGGTTTTGTAGATCCTGATTTTCCCTTTTACTCATCGTTTCAATCAGACTTCCTGCTGCACCTGCATCGCTTTCCATTCTCATTTCATAGTATGTCTGCCGGATAAAAAATAAAATCTCCTCATCTGCATTAAATTTATTAACAAGCAAGCTTACGAGAAATGCACGCCGGAGCGTAGAAAGAGCCTCAAAATACCTGTTTTTTTCAAATAAGTACATCCCATAACTGATTGTAAATTTCGGATTAAATCTGAAAATAGAAGCAGTATCAATCAGGATATTTTCGACTTCACTTTCGTGAATGTTTTTTTGCGCAACGAAAAGAAAATTATGGAGGGACTCCTCTTCTGGAAAATAAAGCAGATACTTCCTGCACTCTTTTTTTGCTTCCGGATATTTTTTCTCCGAAAGAAGTTTTTCAATGACTGAAATAACAGCAGCCCTGTCATTTTTATAAATATTTGTTGTACGGAATCTGTTTAAAATGTATTTCCGGAAGGCTTCATTTCCTGTTCGCGCTGACAGCACAAGAGCTCTATACATTCCTTCGCGGTTGTCCGGAAATATTGCAAGATACAGCTTAAGATTATGGAAAGCATTTACCGGTTTATTCAATTTATCATACATCGCAACCAGCCTCAAAAGGACATCCGGTTGCTTTGGATTCAAATCAATGCTTTGTTTGAAGTTTCTGAGAGCTTCATCTTCCTGCCCTATCCCAAGATTTGCTTCCCCATTCAGGAAATAGAACCTGCTTTCCGGAGTTTTCACAAGTGTAGCAGCAATATTCAGTTTTTCTATCGCTTTCGGATGTCGCAATTCCCTGATGTTCCGTTCTGCCTGGTTCAGGAGCTCATCATAAGAAAATGTACTTTCTATTGCATTAAGGTTTTCTGGATAAGTTAGATCAATAAATATCAATACTACCAATGGGAAAATAATCTTCAATCGATGTATACCGTTAGAAACTGCCGTAATTTTTACCAGCATTACTTAGACATTCTCGCCGCAGAGGCACAAAGACGTAGAGGTTTTATAGGAATAATTTGCAATGGCAGCGATTTTTCTTGAAAAATAGAGTAATAATAATTAATTCTCTGAGTCATTGTGGCTCTGTGGCTTAATTATTTTGCCGGGTATTACAATTATTCAATATTCGCGAAAACGGGAAGCAATAATTGGATTTTCAAAAAGGAGTCCGGTTCTACTTTTGTAACCGGATGCCCGGTTATTCAAAAAATCTGTATAAAACCCTTGCAATAATACTGCTTACTTTTGCTTTTTCATCTCCTTTGCTTTCAGGAATCAAAGAGGCGAAGAAGGCATATTCGCAAAAGCAGTTTCAAAAAGCAATTAAGCTATTCAAGGAATATTCGGAAGAACATCCGATGGATGGTGAGTCCTACATGTATATGGGCTACATTTATGAGTCACAGAAGGATTTTCCAAAGTCCATCCAGATGTTCCGGCGGGCTGTCGATCTGAACCTTGACCGGAAACATAAGGAAACATCCTATCTGAAAATCGTTCTCTATTATAATTATCACCAGGAATGGGATCTTCTTGTTCATTATGCAAACAGACTTTTGAAATTAAATCCAAAACAGAAAGAAGTCGTCAAAATGAGAGAGCGGGGTCTGACAAACCGCGGAAACACTGTTTATGTTTCTCCGTCTTCACAAAAAGAAAAAGCATATTCAGTAAAGGAAGATAAGGATCCTGAAAAAGGGATCCATTATTTTGAAAAGGCACTCGCCGAAAATCCTGAAGATGAAGACATTCATTGGGAGCTTTCTACACTATATTTCAAGAATGAAAATTTCATAAAAGCAGATGCAATGATACAATGGCTAATTAATAAAAAGCCAACGAACAAAAATTATCTTTATAAAGGCGGAATGGCAAAGCTAAGGCTTGGAGCATTCCAGGAAGCAATTGATCTTTTTGAAGAAGCGCGGAACAATACAACAGAAAAAGATGCGAAACTGCTTTATTTCATAAACCTGAATGAGGGACTTGCCTACCACAAACTCAAAAATCTTGCGGTTGCTGCTAAATTTTACAGGAAAGCCCTTGCTCTTCAGAAAACCCCCGCCCCACTGATAGCACTTACAAAACTGAAATATGAAGCCGGTGATTATCAGAATTGCATTGGAACAGCAGACCAGGTTCTTGATATGTCCCCGGGAGAAAATGAGGCATTGCTTTATAAAGCACTGAGTCTTTTGAAACTGGGAAATAAAAAGGAAGGCTATTCACTGCTGATTAATTTTGGGAGGATCCTCAAACGTGCATACAGCGACCTGAACGAAGCTCCGGAAAAATATCATGATGGATTTCTGAAACTTGCCAGATTTTATACAAACAGGAAAAAATATAAAGTTGCCCTTAGTTATTTTGATGCAATTTCTAAAACCAGAAACCAGACC
>JAIOQL010000718.1 GCA_021413405.1 Leptospira sp. | reverse complement strand
GATACCGCTGTTGACGAACTCGAAGATGAAGTGAACAAAGTCATCGATAAAAAGAACAAAGGACCTGAAGAGAAAAAGAAATTCAATGATATGGTTGATAAAAAAACCACGGAAGAAAAAAAACAGGTAGAAGTAAAGAAGCGTGAAGTTGAAAAGAAAGAAACAAAACTCGCAGACAATGAAAAAAAATCATCAGAACGTCTCGCTGACCTGAAGAAAGATCCGGAAAAAAATAAACAGGAAATTAAGAAAGAAGAAACGAAACAGCAGGAACTTGCTAAAGAGAAAGAAAAAGTTGCTGAGGAAAAAAAGGAAGTAGCCAAAAAAGAAGAACAGATCGCAAAGCGGGAAGAAAAAAAGGCAGAAGAATCAAAAAAGTCTGCTGATGGTTCTGACAGAAGTGCGTCCGACGACGCCTCAGGAAAAAAGCCTGAAACCAAAGAAGAACTGAAAAAAGAACTCACGGAAACAAAAAAAGAAGTAGAGCAGCTCAAGAAGCAGGCACAGGACAAGGAAGAGAATAGTCAGAACGTCGTTGGCGAAAAAATATTATTTCTCCAGGTGATCAGGTATGACAGTGATGGCCATTACACAAATGATCTGTGGATGCTTGACCCTGTGAACGATGATACATTGTACAAAAGCCCATATGGCAGAATCTGTGGAAAAGAATTTTTAGTAGTTCCTGATGGTGTCCTTGTTCTTGGAGCCGATGAAACGAGCGGGAATCAGCGGAAGCATTTCCTGGCATTACTCGATCAGGATAAATTGACTCTCAAGAAAAGTTCTAAGGAGGAAATTTTCTGGAGAACCCAAATGATATTCCGGGATGGAAAGATCTATGCTTTTGAAGCACAGAAAGACCAGGTATTCCTGTCACGTTTTAACCCTGATCTGACACTCGATGCAAGAAGCAGCGAACCGGTTAATACCAATTCCGATATCACGTTGTGGTCGATTTTCAGACCGACTTCTTCGTTTGAAGGATTGTTTTTGTGATAATCACGCAGAATTTTCAGGGCTTGTTCTTTTTTTCCCATAGAAGCCCAAAGTTCTGCGAGTTCAATCACTGGTCTTGAGTCGAGAGGATTGGAATCTTTAAGATTCAGGTAAATCTCTTCCCCTTTTTCCGGTTGTCCCAGTAGTGCGAGTGTGCTTGCTTTTCCGAGGAGAGCATAATAGTCATCGCTTGAATCCAGGATTTTGTTGAAAAACTCAAGAGCTTTCGAATAATTTCCAAGTCCCCGGAGACTGTCAGCATACCGGTTGAGAATTAGTTTATTGTCAGGATCATTTTTCAGAATTTTTTCCCAAAGCTCAATTGCCTTGCTGAATTCTTTTTTTCCGCGATACGATTCTGCAAGCCCGTATAGCGCAAAAAAATTCCCGTCATCGATCGCCCTTGCTTTTTCATAATAAGAAATCGCCTGGTCAAAATTTTTTATCTTCCTGTAACTGTTTCCAATTTCTGTCAGGATTTTTATGTTGTGGGGCTGAATGGAAACCAGTTTCTCCCACCATATAATAGCATCCTGGTATCTCTGGCAGGCAAAATATAAATGTCCAATCCCAACTATGACATATTGATCATTAGGGTTTATTTTCAGGGCAGCCATATAATAGGCTTCTGATTCTTTAAAATTTTTCAGCTTTCTATGAGCATCTGCGACCCGGCTTAGAATCGATGCGTCTGTAACAGTTACATTTTTGAATTCTTCAGCGATACTGATTACAGATTTCAACTGCTTCATGTCCCTGTAACAGTTCATGATTCCCATGATAGAAAATTTATTTGATGTATCAGTTTTTAGACATTCCCGGTAAAATCTAATGGCAACTTCATAGTTTCTTTGTTTGTAAAGCACGTCGCCCATACCGACAAGACCATATGTATTTGTCGGATCAATTTCCAAAAGTTCGGAAAGCTTGTGTTTTGCTTCCTCATACTTCCTCTGGTCAATGAGTTTATAAGACTCTTTCGCAAGATTCTTTATCTTATTGAACTTCTGGTCGTCCGCCGGCTTATCGGTGTCGTAATAGTTCATTATTACCAATATTTTCGTGTTTGTTATATGGTCAAATTGCTATATATTGAATTTCTGTTTAATTTAAATGAAAAAAACGCCTATTTGTTGCACAAATGACCTGAATTCGGCATAAAATTTCGAAGTCTGGTCTGGATAAATAAGTGGAGTTCCCTCAAAATTGCGCCTTTCAGCCGATTTTCTGCGCATTTCGGACTTTTCACCACAGTTCAATTTTTCGGTCTTCTCGCAGATTCTTCGAAATTAATTTTTATTTTCCAAGCAGCTTGCGTTTCTCTTTCAAATATTTAAGATGATGTCTCAGATGATCAACATTTGATTCCAGGTAATTTCCCAATATCAGCCTGCCTGATTCACTGTGGACTCCGGTTCTGCTGAATGCGATTTCAGGAAGATTTTTCAGGATGCCTGACATAATGAGCCGGTTTATCCGGAAAATTTCACACGCCATTTTTGTATCTGTTTTGTCATAAAAAAGATTTTTCGAAAATGCAGTTTCGTCGTAGCCGATTAGAAGTGGATTGTTTTCTGCGATCACACGTTTCATTCTGTGGGCACTTACAAGTTCGCTGTCCATCAGGTGCACTACGATTTCCTGGATGCTCCAGGTGCCTGGTATTGGAAATGATGTGAGATCATTTTCCGATAAACCTTCAAGTGAAGCTGAAAGAAGAGATGCTTCTGTTTCATAGTCTACAAGAATTTTTTTATCCACTGTAATCCTCACATAAAAAAATTAGAACGATTCAATATTTTTAATTGCGTTCTCTCTGTAAATAGCTATTATACAGTTTCCCGGTCAGCTTTGTTGATATGACAATGAATTATTACCTTTTCATCCCTCTAACTGCATTTATCATAAACGGTTTTATTCTGACATATGTCTTTGCTCAGAAACGGAATGATTCGGTTACCCGTTCGTATTTATACTATGGAATGGTTATATCAGGCTGGATCATCGGGAATTTCATTTATTGGATGCCTCTTCCGGAATTGCATCTCCTTTTCATATTTAAAGGTGTAAGTGTTTTCTGGATACCTGTCGGATACTGGTTTTGCAACTTCGTCTATTCATTTACAGATAAGAGGAAGGATTTCATACTCTATTCAATCCTCGGTTGTTCCCTGGTTTGTGTACTGTTAAGTTTATCCACCAATCTTGTAATCTCGGGAGTCGATTTTTTTTACTGGGGAGCTGCAATACAAAGAGGACCTCTATATCTCCCTATTGTTTTTTTCCTGGTCTTTCCGCCGATTGTCTATGGGCTGCTGTTATTATTTTTTGAATTCAGGAAAACTTCGGATGAACTCCGGAAAAAACAATTATTGTTTTTGATCATTGGCACAGGTCTTTTTATGATTGTAAGCCTGGGATCAACAGTAATCATTCCTGTTTTTTTTCAGTTCCGAAAATATCCTCCGTTGGCAGCGAGTGCAACCATCATTGAATCGATATTTATTTTCATAGCAATTGTAAAATATAAATTTCTGACTCTTTCAGTCGAAAATATTGCTGTGGAACTTTTTTCAAGTGTCCAGGAAGGATTGATACTTGTGAATAAAGATATTTCTGTGAGGCTTATCAATGAGGTTGCAAGGAAGACTCTTGGATTGGGAAGCATTCCACTGGAATCAATCCGCCTGGGAGAAATTTTTCCATTGTATTCATTTGATGCCGAATATAAAAATCATGAATTTGAAATAAACAATGGCGTTGGGAAAAAGTTTATTTCGCTTTCCCAGTCTCCGGTTAACAAATCTGGCGTTGAATCAGGGAGAATCGTTGTCTTTCGGGATGTTACTCAAAAAAAGATGAATGAAAAATCAATTTATGATTCAGAATTCAAAATACGAAAATTATATTCCGTAATTATGGAAGACCTTGAAATCGCACGCATTACACAGAAATCCCTTATTTCATACGAATTTCCGGAATCAGAGGTGTACAGGCTTTCGAGTTTGTTTGAACCTTTTGAGAAAGTAGGGGGAGACATCATTAACTATCGGATGGCGGAAGACGGACATCTCGATATCTTTTTCGCTGATGTGTCAGGGCACGGTGTCTCTGCTGCAATGGTTGCGAGTATGGCTACAATTGCATTCAACGTTGTTTCCCAAAAAAATCCGGGTCCGAAAGAAGGGCTTGAGAATATTGAGGCAATGCTGGCTTCCAATATCCAACAGCATTTTATTTCGGCAGTGTATTTATGTTTTTATCCTGAAACAGGAAAAATTCTTTATACTTACGCAGGTCATCATCCAATGATCCTTTCCAGGAACGGGG
>JAIOQL010000717.1 GCA_021413405.1 Leptospira sp. | reverse complement strand
CCTTGCATAAGGGCATGCATACTTACAGAACTGTTCTCTGACAAAAGTCATGTCGAGATAAAGTGTTGCTGCAAAAAAAAGCAGAAAATATGGCCAAGCCTGCTCTGTAAAAACTGCGGCAGAACGCATATCCGAAATCATATTGTAGGGTTCTGCAAAGTAGGCAATCCAGCTAAATGATCCGACCAGGGAAATCAGTATCCAAACTGAATGGAGAAGAATTTTTTCAGGAATTGTTACATCTTTCTTCCCATATTTTTTTCCGAGGAAAAATCTTCCGATCCCATCAAAAAGTTCGGTGAAGACTGTTTGAGGACAGGCCCATCCACACCAGACCCGACCGATGAGAGATGTAAAAAAGAACAGGGAAAGTCCCAAACTGAGCAGGAACAGGAAAAGAAATTGTCCTTCGAGTGGCATAAAAACATTTCCGATGAGATAAAATTTCCGGCCGGGAATATCCAACCGGATGAATGGATGGCCATTCCAGGTGAGCCAGGGCAAACCAAAATAAATTGGGAGAAGAATAGAAAAAACTACGTTTCTCGCATTTCTGACAAAACCCGGACTCTCTCTTGAAATGACCATAATTACCTTCTTTCTACTTCTTTGACTGAATGAGCGTTGGATTGTTTGATGCAAGCCACGCCATTACCTGGTAAATCTTTTCAGAACCCAGATAATTGTGTGGAGGCATTATCCCTTTTTTCAATTTTGCTTTTTCGGGACCGATCCCTGCATTTATGAGCGCAAAAACTTCGCTATCGGTGTTTCCGTGAATCCAGACTTTATCTGTGAGATCGGGTCCGATAACTCCTTTTGCTTCTGGTCCATGACAGGCGGCACAAATTCCACCGAACGTTGCCTTTCCCTGGGCGATGGCATCTGCATTTCCACGTAGCGGGTTTGAACCGTCAGTGCTGGCCACTTCTTTTGCTTTCGGGAATTTTGCGTCATGTTCCTTTGCTTCAATCGCAAAACGGTCTTCCATTTTCCAATCTGAAAAATTGTGAAAATAAACTGCATAACCGATTGCAAACACAATCGAAATCAGAAAGAAAAGTTTCCACCTTGGCGGAATCGGATTGTCCCCCTGACGTATCCCGTCAAATTCTTTATTGTGATCTTGAGATGACATATCAGTCTTCCTCCAGCATTCTATATTTTGGTCTTTCGAGCTGTTCCTTACGTTTGCTGTTGTAAACGTAAATGACTATGTAAATGATTGCCGCAATGAGTACCGGCAATCGCAGAGATTTGTAAATTACGAGGAGTGTATATTCCATTTATTTCAGCCCCTTCGCCATTTCTGCAGAATCTTTTCCAAGTTTGAGAAGGTATGCAATCACCGCATCTCCCTCGGTCTTACCGGCAACCAGATCTTTTGCTTTTCCGAAATCCTGATCAGTGTATGGAACTCCAACTTTCGCAAGACCTCTCATGTGAGATTCTACTTCTGATGGATCCAGCTGATTTGCAAAAAGCCATGGATAGGCAGGCATCACACTTCCCGGAGAAGTTTTTCTGGGATCGATCAGATGTTCTTTGTGCCAGTCTGCAGAAGGCTGGATTTGTGATTCATGAGCCAGATCCGGGCCAGTGCGTTTTGATCCCCAAAGAAACGGATGATCATACACGAATTCTCCAGCTTTGGAATATCCGTCACGTCCGTATGAATTTCTTGGATCCCAGCGATCCACTTCCCATTTGAAAGGACGAACCATTTGGGTGTGACAATTCACACATCCCTCTTTCTGATAAACATCTCTCCCGGCGAGTTCCAGTGCATTGTATGGCTTGACTGTACTGATCGGTGTTACTGTTTTTGTCAGAAAAAAAGGAGGAACGATCTCAAAAATTCCCCCGATCAGAATTGCGACCGTTGTATAGATCGTAAATTTTGCCGCATGCTTTTCCCATTTGTCTGAAAATTGGCTGAACCAATCTAAAATTAGGTCAAATAATTTCATGTTCTCTCCTTACCCGGCCACTCTCAGATCCGGTTCTTTAAATCCAGATCCTTTGGTTCCGATCGTTTTTATAACATTATAAGTCATAATGAATACACCAGTCAGGTACATGACTCCGGAAATACCACGGAATATCCTGTACAATTTCAGATTCCCGGTGATTTCCACCCAGTCTTTGAAAACCAGTGCACCCTTTTCGTCTAACGCACGCCACATGGATCCTTCTGAAATTCCGGACACCCACATCGAAACGATATAGAGAAGAATTCCCAGGGTCGCGAGCCAGAAATGTGTATTCGCGAGTTTCTCAGAATACAAATTTGTATTCCACAAACGTGGAACGAGGTAATAGATGACTGCAAATGACATCATGCCGACCCAGCCCAAAGTTCCGGAATGAACGTGACCTATGATCCAGTCGGTGTTGTGAGCAAGAGCGCTCATCGCACGAATCGATAAAAGAGGTCCTTCAAAAGTGGACATTCCATAGAATGTGATCCCGACCAGCATCATCTTCACGATTGCATCCGTTTTGATTTTTTCTTTTGCCTGGGTCAGGGTCAGAAATCCGTTAAGCATTCCACCCCACGATGGCATCCAGAGCATTATACTGAAAATCATACCTGTTGTCTGTAACCAGTCCGGAAGAGGAGTAAAAAGCAAATGATGCGGTCCGGCCCAGATATAAAGAAAAATCAGAGCCCAGAAATGGATGATTGATAATCTGTGACTGTAGATAGGTTGCTTTATGTGTTTCGGAAAATAATAATACATCAGTCCTAAAAACGGAGTTGTTAGAACAAATGCGACCGCATTGTGTCCATACCACCACTGAATGTTCGCATCGTATACACCTGAATAAACTGAATAGGATTTCAAAAGCCCCACAGGTATTACAAGGTTATTCACAAGATAAAGAATTGGAATAGTTACTGCGGATGCGATATAAAACCACAACGCTACATACAATTGCTTTTCTTCGCGTCTTGCAATCGTCGCAAAAAAGTTGATGATAAAAAGTAAAAACCATACAACCACAAGAATGTCGAGAGGCCATTCCAGTTCCGCGTATTCCTTGGACTGTGTGAATCCGAGAGGAAGAGTGATCGCAGCAAGCACAATCGTGATGTTATATAACACCAGATGGATTTTTGCCATCTTATCACTGAAGATCCTCACTCGGCAAAGTCTTTGAACCATATGATATGCAGTCGCAAAAATAATGCTGAGTGCAAATCCAAAAATGGCCGCGTTTGTATGCAAGGGACGCAATCTTCCGAAACTGAAAAACGGAAGATTGAAGTTGAGTTCGGGGAAAACCAGCTGAAATGCGATCCACACTCCTATGAGCATGGAGGCTATTCCCCAGACAATGGAAGAAATGACGAAACCCTTAACAATGGAATCGTTGTATTTTTCTGTCGAAGTCATAAGGCACCTTTGTTTAGATTATAAACTATATTTTGACCGTTTATCATTATAAACCTATTCAGCAAATTATGCATTGATATTTATCAACAGCGGATAGATTTTCTTCAATTTCTTGCCAGGAAACAAACATTGTAAACATGTTTACAGAGTTCGTGACTTTTTTATTCTATCCTTGATCTGAATCAATTACAGATTCCAATTCATGCCTAATTTCTGGAAATTAATACCACAGGAGATTTTTGAAAAATTTGGGGAACTCCCGGTTCTCAAAACCTACGGGAAAGGTGAGATCGTTTTTTCAGAACAGGATGAATTTACGGGGTTTTATGTAGTCGCTACAGGAAAATTCAAAGTTTATAACCTGAATGAAAATGGAAAGGAAGCGATTCTCAAAATCAGCGGAGAAGAAGAAGCGATAGCAGCTCCACTTTTTTTTTCCGGAATGAAGCAATATCCGGCCAGCCTCGAGGCAATCGAAAACGGAAGTCTCTATTTTTTTGAAATACGCCGGTTTCGTGAATTTATGAAAAATAATCCTGGGTTCAGTCCAATTTTTGCCTCAATTACGATGCAAAATGTTCATTATCTCAAAGAAAAAGTTTCATCTCTGATGTTGCACAATTTGCGTGAACGGATGCTTGAATATCTCAAGCAGAATGGAGCAGAAAGAAAATTCATTCATTTTCCAATTCCCAAAAATCAGTTGGCCCTTCTGCTTGATGCCACTCCTGAGTCAATCAGCCGCTGTCTCAAGTCCCTCGAAGAGGAAAAAATAATCGAAATTTCGGGCGAACAGATAAAAATACCCTGATTATTTGATATATTTGGCCACGGAGACACAAAGGCACTGAGTTTAGAGTGGATTGGTCCTGATAGTTAAAAAAATCTAATCTTTTCCTTCGATTCCATTAAAAACTTGAGCAATGTGTATTTCCAGAAAATAATCTGAGCCTCCGTGACCCTGTGGCAAATCCCTATTTGTGAGAAAATAAAAATTTCCTGATCCTTGACTTATATCAATTACATTCCTTTTCCATTATGAATATGATACTCAATCTTAAGGAGAAGGTATGCTATCTAAATTTCAGGCAAAACTATTCTTTGTACTTGGATCACTTCTGTTTACCCTCGTATTTTTATTTTTGACCTATGATTCCCTGAAAAGAATTCCAGAGCAAACCCGTCAAAAAAATCTAACTGCAGAAGTCATTAGAGGAAAGGATATCTGGGATAAAAATAATTG
>JAIOQL010000143.1 GCA_021413405.1 Leptospira sp. | reverse complement strand
TCCAAGATGCAGATGATAAAAAGAATCCATCCCAAGTTCCGTAGCGATCGATTGACCAGCACGGGGAAGCGGGTTTAATTCATGGAGACACACAATATCCGGATCAAGTTGCCGGATCAGTTCTAACATGACAGACCGTCTCTTCTCTAAAAAAGATGCGTCGCCATAAGTTCCCATTTTCAGGTAACCGAGATATGTGAGTCCTGACCAGACGTTGAAGTCGAGTATACGCAGCATAAATAACTATTTCCTTTCAATTACGAGAAGCGTGATGTCGTCCTGCTGTTCATGGCCGGACAGAAAATCAGATACTTCTTTGATGATACTTTCACTGAATTCTTTCACCGGGATTATCTTCTGAAGATCGATTGCATTGAAAAGCCGTTCCTCACCAAATTCACCGTCATTCGGATGAAACTCTTCAAAGATTCCATCCGTGAACAGAACGAGACGATCTCCTTTTCCAAAATCAAATTCTTCGCTTTTATATACACTGTCTTTTAGAACCCCCATCAGTTTACCGCTACACCTGAATCTGGAAGCTTTCCCTGATACGAGACAAATCTGTTCCGGATGACCGGCAGAAGAATAGATCACCCTGTCATTCTGAATATCAATATCGATGAGAATGCATGTGAAATAGGTATTCAGAAGTGCATACCGGTGAAAATACTCATTGTTCAGAATTGATAAAATCTCTCCAGGCTGTAGCTGGTAATCTTTGATGTGCTGGTATTCGGAATGAATTGACATTGTCATTAGCGCCGCCTGCACCCCGTGCCCCGTTGCATCGGCAAGAAACACACGGATTTTTCCGTTTTGCAGATTTGTTACATCGTAGATATCCCCTCCCACTTTGTTCATCGGTATGTATTTTACTGCGATATCAAGTTCACCGATCCCTTCGAGTTTTCCCGGCAGAATATTCACCTGGATTTTTTGGGCAGTCTGAAGATCATAGTGGATGACGCTTAACGCACTGGAAAGCTCACTTGTTCTTTCGGTTACTTTTTGTTCCAGAAGTTCGTTTGCTTCCCGGAGACTGTTTTTCAGAATGTTGATCTTATCTGCGAGCCCGATTGAAAGAAGGATCAGTATTAACGCGAACCCGACCTGGAATGAGAGCGCAGTCACCGGACTCGGAGGGAAAACGGACAGGACTGTGAGTATGCCGATGATGAGGGAAAGGAAAAAAAGAGAAAATGAAAGCATATAAAAATAGGCCGGTCTGTATCTTTTGAAACTAAGATAGGCTCCAATTGAAATCTGGAATAAGGTAAATAATAATCCGGCACCACTGATACTTTGAAATATCAAAGCCGGATAATTACCGATCAGAAAAGGAAAAGCAATCATAGTTGATCCGAGAAACAAAATCCAAAACTTTACATATTTATAAATTGCAGGATTGTTTTTCCGTAACTCCAGGTAATCAACAGTGAAAAGCAGCATGCTTATCATGATGGCAGGTGAAAATATTGTGTAGTCCCTGTTTTGAATCCAGGGAAAATCGGGATACAAATACTGGTAAGCCGTTCCGTGAACCCCGGCCAGAAATACCCCGAAAAGTGCAATCGAAACGGTTAGAAGAATATACGCACGGTCCCTGATT
>JAIOQL010000064.1 GCA_021413405.1 Leptospira sp. | reverse complement strand
CCAAATCCAGGTTTGTAAAAAAAGTAGAATATGTAACTTCTCCCGGCGACAGGGTTGTCGGTGCTGTTTCCCAGTTTGGAATATTCAAACGGTCGGGACCAAAGAATACTTTGCAACTCGATTCATATCTGGACGGGCCCGGAGAATCTCTCAGTCCGGAAGATGCAATAGATAAACTTACCAATTGGGATGAACCGGGAAAGGTTCCGCTTACTGAAAAACCGATTTCAGCAGAAGAATTGAAAATATTGCGCGGACTTGATCCGGAAAGAATTTATACAGGATAACAGGAGAAAATATGTCAAAACAGAATTTACGGACGAAAGGTATTGAGATCAAAGGATACGGTCACTATTTTCCGAAGAGAGTTGTAACTGATCAGGAAGTTTATGCAAATCTTGAATTTAAGGATGCTCATCCTACAGAGCAGACCGTGATGGGAGAGATAAACGTTCATGGGAGGCATAGATCCGATGAGCAGGAGACTGCAGTTTTCATGGCTGGTGAGGCATCTAAAATGGCTATGAAAGATGCCGGAATTGATCCGTCTACTGTGGATCTTTTTATTATGGGTAACTGGACGGAAAGGTGGCTGTTGCATGATCTTTCTCACCAGGCTGCAATAGAGGCCGGTATTGATAATGCATTGGCATTTGATGTTGGGGCTGCGTGTGCTGGATTTATTTTAGGAATACACACTGCCGTTATGTATATGATGTCAGGCCGGTATAAACGTGCTGTAGTTGTTGGATCTGAAAGATTTTCCATCAGAACCCGTCCGCGGAGCCGCGGGGAACTTATCACCGGTGATGCGGCGGGAGCTGTTGTTCTGGAAAATACCGGCAATCGTGA
The DNA here is from genome assembly GCA_021413405.1 of Leptospira sp. Classification (GTDB taxonomy): domain Bacteria; phylum Spirochaetota; class Leptospiria; order Leptospirales; family Leptospiraceae; genus JAIOQL01. The sequence continues at coordinate 10,213 of JAIOQL010000064.1, read as the reverse complement.
ATCAGGAATAATTGATACAGATTTTCACAGTGATGGTAAACTTGCTTATCTGATTTCAACTCCGTTTCCCAATGGATATATTAAAAATAATCCGGATCTGCCAAAGAACGCGATTGAAAAATCGGCTGATGCGATTCAGTCACTCTTGTGGCGAAATAATCTGACGATAGACGACATTGATTGGGTTGCACCACACCCGGGAACAGATGTGGTTCTCAAGGGTGTTATTGAAAAGACGAAATTCAAGGATCACCAGTATCTGGCCAATTTTCACCAGAGAGGAAATACATCCTGCGCATCGGTTCCTATTGTTCTTTCTGAATATTTTCATAATGGGAAGATAAAGAAAGGCGATCTTATCCTGGGGACAGGAGTTGGGGCTGGTTGGTATTGGGGTGGATTTTTGTTTCGGGTATAGATTAGGGGCGGGGGTGAATGGAAATTTCGTATAGCGAACTACCAAATCGGGAAGAATGTGAATAGATTTTGGATTTTTGATTGAATCTTTGGTTAAATTGGGTGGGGCGGGTCAGGAGGGATGTCGGACGAACACCCTGCAAAGCTTTCTCGAATAATTCCCCTTGATCGCTCGAATCAATTTCGATAAGATAAACGAAAATTGCGGACATTGACACAAAGTGGGCCTGTGAAACGATTCTTAATTCAAGCCAATCAGAATTTCTGGGCCGAAAACTGACTCGAATTAAATTTTGACCGCGTTTCTGATAAACGTTTTTCATATTTCCGGAACAATATAGACTTCCGCTATGGAAAAGAATTCTATATTTGTTCAGAATATGGCTGAAATATTTCCCTTGGCTGCCAAATTGTTTAATCCTGTTTTCATATCGTTCAAGGAGTTTCGCTGGAATTTTGATTGTGGAAGAAGTAGATTTTATTGTCTTCACGTCAATTTTTCTTTTCCAGTTATTTGTAATCAGTAATGTATCCATATAAATAGTAGGTAAAGGAATGTAGCAGCGGGTCTCAAAATATGGAAAAAAAATCTTTTTTTGCTAATTTTCGGGAAATTTTATGATCTCTTTCCCGATTTCTCAGGAGAAACAAAATCAGCTTTTTTCTAAAATGAAAGCCCTGGGAATCAGGGAAGCTGACCTCGAAGAATCTTTCACCAGAAGCGGTGGGAAGGGGGGGCAAAATGTAAACAAAGTTTCTACTGCTGTCCGTATCAGGCATAAAACCTCCGGCATTGAAGTGAAATGTTCTATTTATAGGACTCAGGGCCTGAACAGATATAAAGCCAGAGCAATACTTTGTGAAAAACTGGAAAAAAACAATCTGCTTAATGCGGAAAAAACGTTGCCTGATATCGATAAAATCAGGAAACAAAAAGCACGCAGAAAGAAAAAAAATGAAATGAAACAGAATAAAAAATTCAAGGACATCAAAAAGAAAGAATTTCTGGCTGATATTGAGTAATGGGATTATTTATATTAATGCAACCGTGTGTCGATAAAACATGGTTGCATTAATATTCCGATGTTTTAATATGGTCAATTAATAATGAAGTCGACAGTACCCGATATTCTCAATAGAAGTTGGAAACAGAAACTACAGCTGGGTCTTTTGATCTCAAGCCTCGGTTTTTTTTATATCGGTTCCTCTTTTCACGCCCATTTTCAGAATGAGCATAACGATTTATCAATTAAACAGAGTTCAGAAGTTTTATCCGGCTTTTCCTGCCCTACATGTACTGGTATTGTAAATGCTGGTGTTGCACTATCTGTAGTGGATCACTATTATTTTTGTAACTTATCTGGTATTCAGTATCATTCATACTTCTATAATTCTATTTCTTCAATAGTTGTTTTTTATTCAAAAAGCCGCGCTCCTCCCATAGTTTAATTTCAATTTCACAATCTGGATCTATTTGTCCAGATTCAATCAATCAGTTTCAGCATACGATTTATGAAAAAACAGGAGGAGTGTATGAAAAGCTTGGTAATTATATCGATAGCTACTTCTATTTCATACCTCTTCCCGAATCTATATCTGAAATCTGATTTTCGCTCCTTATTCTTTTCTTTGCGGAAAGACTATTTAAGAGTCTTATCCGCTTTTTTTGGAATATCGTAAATCTTTAAAACGTTATTATATAAGGAATTTTCTATGAAGTTTATATTACGGATATTATATATCAGCATCACAGGGATATTCATTTTCCCGGTTCCATCGAATGCAGATGAAATTGAGCACAAATTTTTTGGTAAGGTCTTCAACGAAAAAAATATTCCAATTAACCGGGCTAAGGTAACTGTTCTCGAAACACGTGCTACATTTCTGACAAATACAAAGGGTGAGTTCGTAATCGAAAATATGAAAGATGGAAATTATACGTTAAGCGTCATCGCTGTTGGCTTCAAAGCGGAAACGTATAATGTCGAAATTACAACAAAGAATGAATCCGGAGAAATTATCCTCACTCCTTCCAACCTCGAAGTGTCTGCGATAAATGTGACAGCAAAATCATCCTTTTCGAATAGTCTTACAACTCCTCAATCCGTCTATTCTGTTGAGGGAAGGCAATTGGACAGGCTTCGGGGACAGAATGCAATGTCTACCATCGATAACACTCCCGGTGTATCTACATTAACAACGGGTGCGGGAACTGCAAAGCCGGTCATCCGTGGATTAACCGGTCAGCGGGTTCTTGTTGCCACTGACGGGGTTCGTCAGGAAGAACAACAATTTGGTGACGATCATACTGTAGAGATAGATTCCTTCAACATAGATAAAATTGAAGTAATCCGGGGACCTGCAAGCGTGCTTTATGGTTCCGATGCGTTAGGAGGCGTAATCAATGTCATTCGTTCAAAAGCCCCAATGCCTCAGCCGGAAACTCCGAAACTTGCTGGAGCGGTGACGACAAATACCTTCAGCAATAATAAACAGGATGCCGGTAACCTCGCTCTCTTTGGCGCATCCGGGCCAATAGGATATCGAGGAAGTTATGATAAGAGGAAAGCGGGTCAGATCAGAACGCCTGATGGAAAGCTTCCAAATACCGGAATGACTGAAACCAATAAAAATGCATCCCTAAGCAGCCAGGGTAGCTGGGGAAATATCTACCTGGATGCTTTCAGTCGGCAGTTTGAGCAGGATCTATATAACAATCCAAATCAGGAAGACACTCCAAATGGAGGTCAGACCTATCAAAGGATCAGTCACGATAAGGCTCACCTTCACACATTTCTGATTTTCCATTATTTCGATCTGGAAATGGATCTGGGTTATCAAAGAAATAATCGGAGAGAAATTGAAGACAAGTTTAAGCTCCGTCCTATACAATCAGCATTACTTGAGCCGACAGTTAGTGATTTTGACAAAGCTTATGGTATTTATCAGGTATCCCGGGAACCAACCAAACAGGGCTTGAATTTGTTTCTCGATACATCTACAATCGATACAAAACTTCATCATAAACAAACGGGGAATCTGAAGGGAACGATTGGTGTTTCGGGTATGAACCAGAAAAACAGAACGATTGCTTCCGAACCATTGATCCCTAACTATAACCTGATCAACGTTTCGGCTTATGTCTTTGAGGAATACAAAGCGGGAGACATTACGCTTTCTGCCGGTGCAAGAACGGACAGAAGGAATGTTGATATTTTTAATAATGCTGTTCTCGGGGTAAATCAGCAAACCAGGAATTTTAGTGCGAACACCGGAACGATTGGTTCCGTATATAGATTCGTAAAACAATGGGCAATAGCTGCCAATTTCGGGAAGGGATTCAGGGCCCCAACGCCTTTTGAACTTTTTTCTGATGGGGTTCATGAGGGTTCCGGAAGATTTGAAACCGGGGCAAATACACTGAAGCCTGAATATTCGAATAATTCAGAACTTTCCATACGTTATGCGACTTCAAAGATTCAGGGAGAGCTGACATATTATAAAAATTTAATAACCAATTACATTTACCCTGACAGACTTGGAACTTTTGATCCGGATTCAGGTCTTCCGAGATATCAATACCGCCAGGGAAATGCACAGCTAACAGGAGGAGAGTTAGCCGTGCAGGGAGAAGTGCTGACCTGGCTTGTTCTAAACGGTGGTGTGGATGTGGTTCGCGGGATAAACATGAAAACTGGTGAGGCTTTGCCAAGGATGACCGCCAACCGTGGGAAAGCCGGATTCAAATTTGTTCTGAATTCTTTTTTTCCAAAATACAATCCGTATATAATTACAAATGCAAAATTTGTAGCACACCAATACCGGGTTGGTCCACAGGAATCAACAACAGCAGGATACAATCTTTACGATGCAGGGTTTGGATTCGAACTTCCCGGACTTGGAACCGGGCCTGATGGAGAAAGATCCACTTTTGATTTTATGGGAACGAACCTGACAAATAAAGCTTATGTGGATCATTTGAGCAGATACAAGGACTATGCGTTGAGCCCGGGAGTTGTTACACACAAGTCGCTGTCGGGTCATGTCCCGGCGTTAATACCGGCCCCTCTAAGAATAATTCGTACAAAGTATCCTGTTCCGCGCTCACCCAGATCGGAACTTGGGTTACAGATGATTCAGGAGTGCAGTCATGCAATTATCGCACCTGTCCACCCGACGCATACCAGGCAGCTTTTGGTAAAGATACAAATACTCCCTGATTGCCAAGTCCGGATTTTCACAATGAATTTTATTCTTCCTTCCTTTTGCGATAAACCCGTATCAGGACTACAGTTGACATCTGGAGAAGCATTTTGGAGTAACAGAAGTTGGCAACAAAGCAAATTATGGCTTTGCAAAATAAAATAGATTAGAGAAGAAAATGAGAAAGAGTAGGATATTTTTGTAATTGGGATTGTGGCCATTGCGATTGGTTTTGTAAAAAAATTCTTTTGAAAAGGAATTGAAAATTCGATCCTCGCAGATCACACAAGTATGATGAACAAACATAAAAAATAGAAGAATTTTTCAGCTTAAACAGAAAAGAAATATTTTGATTGGTGACCGGGTCTACAATTTCAGGAAAAGACTTTCCGAAAGTTCGCCTTCTGATTTTGAAGAGACGCTGCTCAAAATCTTCCCGATTACCGGATGTCTTGAACAAAGTCTATCTGTCTGCAATCAGGAAGATGATCAGAAAATTTTAATAGTTAAATCAATACTTTCTGAATCTTCGATCATTTTAATAGCCGAAGCAGCAAAACCAATAAATTGCAAAACTTTATAGAATCTCGCTGGATTATTGTATAAAGATGCAGTTCGTTCGTTTAGAACTTTCTTGTTATCTGTTCCGTATCAATTTAAAATAAATCAATCCGGATCTTTTAGAGAATTTCGGATAGAGCGAAATATGATCACTGAAAATTGACATCAATACCTGTGATTACCTGAAGCTTTTTGAATATTTATATCTTTAAGAAATTATAAAATAAGTCTGAGTAGTCTCCGCAATTGCGGGTTTTCCCTATTTCAATTTGTTTCTTTCATGATACCATGTATTGGTTGAGTAATTTTTCGGGGGGATATAATGAAACCTTTCATTCCTTACTTTCTATTGAAACATTTTATTCTTGTTACTGGATTTTGTTTATTTTCGTTCTGTGCTACCTTTGAGGATTCCTCTCATAATAAATGTCCGCGGCCGGAATACAATTGTGCAGGCTCTTTCAATTGGGGTTCCCTTGGCTCCCCATCGGGATTTTATCCTTATTACAGGAATTATCCACTTTATCAGGAATATCATTCTCAAGGGTATGGCGGATATCCATATTATCGCAATTATGGTGTAAACCAGGGGCATTCCGGAACGAATCAGGGATACAATGGAAGAGGAGCGAATTTCAGTGTACCCAAGTCTTTTCATGTTCCGGCAGCGAGATTTCACAATATTGGATCGCCCGGTAAATGGAAATTTTGAGACTTTTGGAGGGATTCGGTAAGTTGTACTACAATTTCATCTTTTGGAGACATAAATCTACTGATTTCCATTTTCCTAAACTTTATTAAAAAAAAGTTCTCATGCAATTTTGTGATTCGAACGACACTTCATATAGCTAAAAAAATCTTTAAAATTTTTTCAAATTTATCCTCCCTGAAAACGCTCAAAAAATAGCCAAAAATAGCTAAAATAGGCAATAATCGCCAAAAATAGCCCATTTTCATGAATTTAATTAGGATGTTGTACTATCCGATCATTAAATCAAAATAAAGAACAAAAACCAGACAATTCAGCAAACACAGTAAGACCCCCGAACAGGGAAGTTCGGGACTTCGGATCAAGTTTCAAGGAGGAAACAGATGATCATTAACCACAACTTAGCCGCGATTAACTCGCACAGGGTTCTGAAGTTTCAGAACAATGAAGTAGCCAAAAACATGGAAGTTTTATCTTCCGGTATGAGAATTAACCGTGCCGGTGATGATGCTTCGGGACTGGCAGTTTCTGAAAAAATGAGAACCCAGGTAAGAGGGCTTCGCCAGGCGGAACGAAACACCGAGGACGGCATGTCCATGATTCAGACTACTGAAGGATACATTGCTGAAACCAGTGATATCATTCAACGGATCAGGGTCCTTGCTATTCAGTCTTCTAACGGTATCTATACAGCTGAAGACAGGCAAATGATGCAGGTTGAAGTATCTCAATTGATTGATGAAGTTGACCGTATCGCATCCCAGGCAGAATTCAATAAAATGAATCTACTGCAGGGTGACTTCGCGAGAGGATCAAGAAGCGCATCCATGTGGTTTCACATGGGACCAAACCAGCATCAGAGAGAGAGAGTATATATCGCAACGATGACTTCAAAAGCTTTAAGCCTGAAGAAATCTGACGGATCTTTACTTACACTTTCGACTGCTGAATTTGCAAACGATTCAATTGGTACGTTAGACGACGCTCTTTACAGAATCAACAAACAGAGAGCGAATCTCGGTGCCTACTTCAATCGCTTGGAGCATGCTTCCAAAGGGCTTATGTCAGCGTATGAAAACATCCAGGCTTCAGAGTCGAGAATCAGGGACGCGGACATGGCAGAAGAAACTGTAGCATTCACAAAGAACCAGATATTAGTTCAGTCCGGTACTGCGATGCTTGCGCAGGCAAACGTTCGACCTCAATCTATCTTACAACTTTTAAGATAATCATTGAGAGTTCAGCCGGCATTGCGAAAGTAATGTCGGCTAACGTCAAAAAATCGGCATTCTCTGCTATCGTGGAGAGTGCCTTTTTGGCGTATGGTCATTGAGTTGATACATGCGATAGGCGATACCGCTTTGCATATTTTTATCATGCGACAGAATTATTTAAAAAGGTAATTAAATTATGCGGAAATTAAAATTTTCTTGACATTTTGTAAAAAAAGTTTATAAAATTGTATTGTGGTCGATAATATTGTTTCGTGCGTTAGGCGATACTCTGATAATTTGTATTGATCAGTGTTTAGCTTTCGGTTCGAAGCATTCGAACACCCCAAATAGTTTTCGTCTGTCGGTTCCAGATGTTAGTGATCTCACTCCTAATTTCTAGAACGGACAGATGAATGTCCGGCCCCGGGATAGGGAGGTCCCTGGGCTAAAGAAACTACAAGGGAGTGTAAGATGATTATCAATCACAATATGAGCGCGATAAATTCCCATCGCGCTCTGAAGTTTAGTCAATGGGAAGTAGACAAGTCCATGCGGGCTTTATCTTCCGGCGAAAGAATCAATAAAGCCGGGGATGATGCTTCAGGGCTTGCGGTTTCAGAAAAACTGAGAACGCAGGTTCGTGGGCTTAGGCAGGCTGAAAGAAACACGGAAGATGGGATGAGTTTCATTCAGACTGCAGAAGGGTATTTGGATCAGACTGCGAATATTATTCAACGTGTTCGTGTTCTTGCGGTTCAGGCATCTAACGGGATCTACACACCGGAGGATCGTCAAATGGTGCAGGTAGAAGTTTCTGCACTGATTGACGAGGTAGACAGATTGGCTTCTCAGGCTGAGTTTAATAAATTTAAACTCTTTGAGGGACAGTTTGCAAGGGGTTCTAAAGTTGCATCTATGTGGTTTCACATGGGAGCAAACCAGAACCAGAGGGAGAGACTCTATATCGGGACAATGACTTCCAAGGCACTTAAGCTGGGAGGGAATGATGGACGTCCGATTTCGATATCTACCCCATCGAAGTCAAATGATGTTATCGGTATTGCAGATAACGCATTGACCAAGATTATGAAGCAGAGAGCTGATTTAGGTGCGTATTACAATCGCATGGAAATTGCCGCTAAGGGTTTGATGAACGCTTACGAGAATATCCAGGCAAGCGAATCGAGGATCAGGGATACAGATATGGCGGAAGAGGCAGTTGCGTTGACCACAAAACAGATATTAACGCAGAGTGGCACGGCGATGTTGGCGCAAGCAAGTCAGAGACCGAATTCTGTTCTGAAGCTTTTGCAGTAGCAGTGTAGCATAAAAATAGAATACACAGCCCGCGCGTTGCGGGCTTTTGTATCATGCAGTTTTTCTCAGGAAAGAATCCCTTTTAAGAAAACCTGTGCAGCAAAAGATGCTGCTTTTGCAATATCGAAATTTTTTCGTTCCACCAGAACACGGATCATTTCATAACCGGTTCCATAAAAGGCCGCGGCCAGGAAGTCGGTGTCTGTTTTTGGAATTAACCCTTTTTTTGCGGCCCGGGTCAGATCATTTTTCAGATCTTTCATCGGTATCCCAAAAATTTCCTCCGCTATGAGTCCGCGAACAGCCGGTTCGTTCCTGAGTATGATCCTATATTCATCCGGGTACCCGGCAACAACGAGGAACAATGTGTGATATGCATTATATATGAAATCGTCGGTATCGGTAGAATTTTTTCTCACTTCGCGAAGTTCCTGATTCATTTTTTGCAGAGGCTCTGCGACTACTGCCCTGAGAAGAGATTCTTTATCTTTATAGTAATTGTAGAATGTTCCGGACGCGAGATTTGTTCTGCGAATGACATCCCGTATCGTAACAGATTCGAACCCATGTTCCAGGAAACAATATCGTGCCGCCTCCAAAATCTGCGCTTGGTTTTCTTTTTTATTGTTTTCTCTTTTACTTTGAACGATCATTCCATTTTATTTTTTGTGGGAAATTGATAATTCTAAGTCGGCTCCCAAAGTTCGATCCGGTTTCCTTCCGGATCAATTATCCATCCGAATTTTCCGTATTCATATTCTTCTGTTTTTTCTTCTACTTCTATTCCGCGGGACCTCAGATCTTTCAATAGTTCTTCCAGATTTTCCACTCTGAAGTTCATCATAAAATCGGTTTTCTTTTTTCCAAAATAGCCGGTATCTTTTTTAAACAAGGAAAAAACAGTTTGGCCTTTTTCGTTTGGATTTTCTGCATTTGCCCATTCGAACACAATGGCCCCATGTTCCGATTTCTGGATTCCAAGATTTTCAGAATACCAGTCGGTAAGTTTTTTCGGATCCTCTGCTTTGAGGAACACCCCTCCGATTCCAGTGACTTTTTTCATATGGTCCTGACTTTATCCTCAAGATTTTTTTGATTTTCAAAACCGATTTTCATCCTTTGCAAAGGTTTCCTGGATTTTGATCGGGAGATCCTCCCTATTTTTAATTCTGTTTGAATCTCTGCAAATAAAAAAACTAATGCTTTGTAATTTTAATCCTAAAGTATGCTTTCCTGTAAATCTTTAATCAGATTATCTGCTTCATTTTCACTTTCCTTCGTTTGTTTCTGATCCCAGCCGAGTTCCATTTGCATAATTTCAGCGATTGGTTTTACGAGTCTTTTGGCAAGTTTCAGATTTGTAAATAGCACCCTGAATCTTCGCGCTAGAATATCCAGAACAGAAAGTGCAAATTCATTCCGTATTGCAAAAAGAACTTCTTCCTTATAGTAATCCTTTTGCGAAGTAATTTCGGAGGGGCATTTTCCTAAAACGTCAAATACCTCGGTACCATAATAGTCCTGAAGCCGTTTTGCGGTTTCTTCGTTCACCGAATAGATTTTCTGGATTTCAATCCAGAGTTTTTCAGAAAATCCCGTAGCTCCGATAAATGGATAATTATATGTGGAACATTTATTTGCAGGATTGAGTTCACCTTCCTTGATTACCCTGTCTGTCAGATCCTCTGCCATTTTTCTGTAGGTAGACCATTTTCCGCCGCTCATGGTGATGAGACCAGACGGAGATACGAGGATCATTTCTTCGCGGGAAATATTTTTCGTATCCGCATTT
>JAIOQL010000649.1 GCA_021413405.1 Leptospira sp. | reverse complement strand
TCGCGGAACAATTTTTCAATTTCGCGAGGAACTACCGGTAGACATCCCGATTCTTACCTGGCTTGGAGCAAATTCCAGGATTTTTTCGATTCCGAATCCATTGATTCTCTATTTTTCTACATATCCGTTTGACCAGCTTTTCGCTGAATTCGCGAGCAAGGAAGGGTGCATTCTATCCAATGAGTCTCTCAATCTTGCCGGTATCGCAAAATCTCTTTCCTTGTTTTTAAATAAAAAGAAACTCACCTTACTAGGGACATCTTTTTTAGCAAAGAACGGTAAAACACATTGCCGGGGAACGGGATATGAAAATTACAGGATCCCATATCTGGGAAGAAAACAAACTATGGAAGGATATATTCCGCGAATTTATGGCAAAAAACTCAGTCATAAAAATAAATTGGCCTACGATAAACTGATGTCTCAGCAAGGGGAATTAATTGTTGAGAATTTTTCTGAAATGAATACAGCAGTTACCCTGCAAAATAAATATTTACCGGTTCAACTCAAATTTAATCAGGAGGCGGATGCTGAAATTGTGGAAAGATTTTCAGTAAACCTGCCGTCATTTCTGTATGATCCTGTTTTTGCCGGAAGGGTTTCAGAAGAACTTTCTCTGAATAAACCTGTGATCAACCGGCTCCGGAAACTGATCTGTAAAGAATAACCAGCCGGCAAATCTGGGCGACCGGTTGATTTTCTGGTTTTCTCTGAGATTATCAGTCAATAAGAATTTTTGAAATATCCGTAAAAACAAAAAATCCACTTGCAAGTATTTAAACCGGAGAGAATAAATTGTTTTTTTGCATCACAGATCAATAAAAACAGGTAAGGCTCAATGACACTAAATTCCCATGACAAACTCTGGACTCTTCTCGACAGGGAGCAAAATACAAATGTTGAATCTCTCGAAAAAGCATTCGCACATCATCTTGAATATACAGTCGGTAAACATAAGAACAATACAAAAAAACCGGACATTTACAAAGCACTGAGCTTTACAGTCAGGGACATCATGATAGACCGGCTGAATGATACTCAGCTTCATTACCGTGAGGTAAACCCGAAAAGGATTTATTATCTATCCCTGGAATTTTTAATGGGAAGAACTTTATCAAATGCACTGATCAATCTTGGGATCTATGAAACGATCCGGAAAGT
>JAIOQL010000648.1 GCA_021413405.1 Leptospira sp. | reverse complement strand
GTGAATATGAAATCCATTTTTTTTCGAAAGATGCAAACCGGGATGGATTTATTGAAGAAATTTTAAAAGACGGGAAATCAATCTACAACGCTGACTGCTCAAAAATTGAAAATTACATCGGGGAAACACAGGATCCGATTCTGACAAATTATAATTTTCTTTTTTCACGTTTGAAAAAAGATCTGGGTGAGATTTCTGCTAATGAATATTTTGAGGAGATGGTCAGAAGAGAAAACAGGGACTTCCTCGTATCCTATGTAATATCGCCTATAACCCTTTTTGACAGGTTGGTTGGTTTCATAAAAGTCTTCACAACGGCTATGGATAAGCATCTGATCACGCTTCAACAGGCGGTTTATATCCATGAGCTTGCTGAGCTGGTAAGTTATGCTTTCACTAAAGTGACGATAAAAGACAATCGGTTTGATATGTATAGAATGAATACCAAGGTAATGGACATCAGCATCAGCGGATTATTGTTTGAGATCGAGGATGAAAATCTCTACAGGTATCTTTTAAAACATAACAAAATAAAAATGTATATCCCGGTTGACGACAGGAACCTGGTGATAAGCGGAGAAATCCTGCGTTATTTCCAGAAAGGAACTGCTTTTTATCTCGGGGTAAATTTTTTCGCCTCTAATCCGGATGATCTTAAATACCTGGAAAATTACATTTTTGAAAAGAAAAGGAATATTCTTTCGGAATAAATAAAAGACCGAATTTAAATCCAGATTTTATTTGATTCTTAGCTTAGAGATTCTTATAATTCTGGATTGCATATTGAACATCTTTATCAGGCTCTGCGCCTTTCCTGAGATAAAGTTTATATTCACGCTCATGCATTTCAATTTTCTTTTTTAGCATTTCCGATTCTGTCGTAGTCGCCTGCGAAGAAAGCATTCCTTTTTTCATTGACTCGAGCCTGTCAAAATTATAGAGAATCAGAAGTCTCTGTAATTCACTGTCCTGGTGACGTATCTTTGAAGTTTTTTCAAGGTTTTCACCTGTCTGATTCATCAGGTTTTCAATTTTCAGGCGATTTTCCGGGGTATTCATTTTCGATTGATAAAATCTATATAAAAGAAATTGGGCTTCAGCTGTTCCCAAAATAACATCATAGTTTCTATAATCAATCATGCTGGCTTCTTTCGCAATTTCAAGGCACAAAAGCAGATCTTTTTCATTCGCAATCCTGTTTTCAGGTTTGTGTTTATATAAAAGATATTTTATATATCTTGAATAGAAAATAAATTTCTCGTGCATATCCGAAAATTTTTCGCGATTTTTCCACGCGAGGCTGAATTCATATCCGGTCGATATGTAACCTTCTCCTCCATTCATATTGAGTTTTCCGAGTGCCGCATG
>JAIOQL010000647.1 GCA_021413405.1 Leptospira sp. | reverse complement strand
CCAGAAACCAGACCAAGGAATATAAATTCTATCTCGGCAAGACTCAATACTATTCAAAAAAACCGGAAGCAGCAATCATTAACCTGGAAAAAATCCCGAATTCAGGTGGAGCAAACTATCTCATGGCAAAATCCTATGCTTCTTTGAATAATATTCCAAAAACGAAAGAATACATCGGGAAAGCGGGGGAAAAGAATGAAGTGTTCTGGAAAAAAGCAAAGGCTGATTCGGCATTCCTTGAATTCAGAAAAAATTCTGAATTCATATCTTACCTTGACAAAAAGATTCCATTCCAGCCGCCAAAGAAAGAGGAAATTCCAAAATCCCCGGTAGCTCCTTCGCAAACGAACAATGTTTTGAATAAACCCAAGGTTGCCGGTTCAGAACCCGCAAAAATTGAACCAAAGTCGAATAACGTACAAAAGCCGCAAACGAAGCCCTGATTTAATTCTTGACTTTTTGATAATGTAAAAAGAATTTTATGACTATGTCAGATAATGAGAAACAGGACAAGACCAGGTTTATCCGCATCTGGTCATCCCTGAATATAGATGAAATCAAAAAACAGTTAATGCTTATTGATGATCTTTATGGATCATGTGGCAACTGCAAGCAACTTGGACTCAATTATCTGAAAGACAAAACATGCCCGGGATGCAAAACAACTTTCAAATACATAGCTACCAACATGAAAAATCCGGCTGACATCGGGAAAATCCTTGCACGCATACGCAGCGAAGGATTGTCTTTTTCACTAATTGACCGCGATGATTTCAATCGCGCAACAGCTTCGAACGCAGTGAAAGATCTTTTTAAAAGCTGACTTTCCCTTTAGTCAGGAATAAGCCAAGTTTAGCACATCCTTCCTGAAGATTTTTCCAGTTTCCAATGTCACAATCAAATGAAGCGAAAGCGGAAGTCGAAAATTTTACAAATATCTGCTGATTCACGAGGTTTAGCAGGTAGCCGGAAAGAAGTTCCATACCGGGATTGTGCCCGACAATCAGAATAGAGGAATGCCGGTCATCCGTACCCTGAACAATCTGGATTAGTTCTTCAACCGGCGCCTCATAAATTTTTTCCGAGTAAACTATTTTTCCTGCGATCCAGCTTTCCCGAACAGCAAGTTTGAAAGTCTGGATGGTTCGTTTCGAATCCGAAACGTAGGCTATATCGGGGTGAAAATCCCGGGCAGACAGAAACTTACGTAATGACTTAGCGTTGCCCTTCCCCCTATCAGACAATGGCCGTTCATGATCAGTTCTGAAATCTGCGTTCCAATCAGATTTCGCATGACGCATAAGAAAGATCTTTTTCAATTCAGGCCCAACCCTTCTGAAATTCCAGGAATAGTTTGTGATCAATTCTGTCGAACAGAGCGATTTCATTCATTTTTTCATATTTGGCCCGGTCGCCAGCATCAAAAACCTGTCCGCTAAATAAACTCCCTTCCAGTTCACCTGCCGCTTCCAGATCATGAAAAATATTTACAAGATCATAATAACTTTCAACTGGAACATTCTTGAGAATTGAAGAATGAAAAACTCCGAGCCCGATGTAGAATAAATTTCCTTTCACAAACCTTACTTTGCCATTTTGCAGATCGAGAGAGGTGTTTTCATCACCCTGCTCTTTTGGATGTAAATATAGAAGTGAACTTCTTCTGAAATTTCCTCGCATCGGATTGAAGTTTTCATCCGGAAACAGAACAAGATCCGGGTTGATGGAAAGAAAATAATCCTCATTTTTCCAGAAACGGCTGATACCTGTTTTTATCCCTCCGGCTGTGCCCAAAATTTCTTTCTTCTCCTCAGAAAAATCAATTTTGAAATGAGGAAAATTTTTCAGATTATCAATTATTTTTTCCCCCAGATAATGTGTGTTGATAATTGCACCGGTTGCCCCCCATCTCCAGGCATTGAAAAGAGCAATGTGAATCAATGGAACACCTGAAACTGTCAGGAGTGGTTTAGGAATTTCCTGGGTGAGAGACCCCATTCTTTTGCCATAACCGGCTGCAGGTATAAATACTTTCACGACCAGTGAATCCTTACAGGAGAAGATTTGGAGAGCAAGAGTATTTTTATGGTTGTTGTATTCCATTCGGAATAAAACCTTACATCCATTTGGAGGAATCATGACCAAGGCAGTAGTCACTACAAATCACGGCAATTTTACAATATTAATGGAAGTCGAAAAGGCACCCATAACCGCCGGAAATTTTATCACCCTGGCGAAAAAGGGATTCTATGACGGAATCGTTTTTCACAGGATAATCAAAGGATTCATGATCCAGGGCGGAGATCCAAAGGGAAACGGAACCGGTGGACCCGGCTATTCAATCAAAGATGAATTCCATAAAGATCTGAAAAACAATAAGTATACGATTTCAATGGCAAATTCCGGACCTGATTCCGGAGGTTCCCAGTTTTTTATCAATGTGAATAATAATAACTTCCTCGATGGAAAACATGCTGTTTTCGGAAATGTGATTGAAGGAGCAGAAATCGTTCAAAAAATTTCTGAAGTCCAAACAGGAGCACAGGACAGGCCTGTAACTCCTGTTACAATGCAGACGGTCGTGATCGTGGAAGAATGATCAGCCCTGCCTGCCTTCAATAATTTGCATTAAGATCACGGCACTGATCCCGATTCTTCTATCAAGTTTTCCGGAAGCATCCATTCCAAAATCTATATGAAATTGTGGAACGAATGGATTGAATGTCTGGCGGAAAACTCCTGATAGAGTTTCGCCTATCGTAATATTAAAGGTCTGTGGGATCAGGTTCGACAAAAATCTCCTTAGCAGGGCATAAAGAAAACTATCTTCTGTGAGTTTTCCAATGATGGTATCAGAAGGGTTTAGAATATCCCATTCATCTTTCAGGATTGATTTCATTCCTTTCCGTTTTAATGCACCCAGTTTCTGATTTGTCGGAACATCGACAATATCATAGGCAGATGAGAAATCTATCACACTCCGGGCTTTGATCTTCAGAAGCTCCTTACTTTTTGATTCATCCGAATAGACAGTAATATCTTCTTTAAACTTGAATGCCTTCTGTTTCACATAAAAAAGAAGGTTTGTTTTGTGCTCATCATATATCCTGATCTCACCTCCGAAAATTTTCAGAAACGATTTCTTTGCAAAATACTTGGTAAAAGAATATGGATCCACTTTGTTCTCCCTGTTGTTTTTGTATATTGTTGTCATTAGACAGGAATTAATTCAAGAATAGTTTTTCCGTTACAATTAAATATCAGGTCTGGAATGTTAGCGGATAAAAAAGGAATTGCCCGCTAAACCGAGACAGTAAACATTCCTAAGAATATGTCAGTTAAAACTCTCACAATTGAAATTATTGAACTCCAGGTTAAAAAA
>JAIOQL010000646.1 GCA_021413405.1 Leptospira sp. | reverse complement strand
AGATTCGCAAGTTTTTCATGAAACCGAACCTGCTCATCGGAAGAGATTTCTTTCTCTGAAAGACCTTTCTTTTTCAGATGTTCGCTTCTCCAGTAATATAAATCAATTACCCTTGATCCTTCGAGAGAAATGCATCTCATCGCTGATGTTTCTCTTTCCATCCTGTTTAAAATCTTTCTCACGGCCGGGATCTCAATGATTGGTTTTCCAAATTGTATTCTTTCCCGGGCATATTTCTCCGCTTCGTGAAAAGCCGCAGTGGCAATCCCGGTGCTCTGGTATGCGATTCCCATTCTTGCACCGTTCAACATCCCGATAACGTATTTTATCAGGCCATAGCCTTCTTCTCCTATGAGTTCTGCAGGAGTATTTTCAAGAACTACTTCGCATGTTGGAGAGCAATGGAGTCCCATTTTATTTTCGATTGATGCAATCTGAATATCTTTGCTATGAACGAGGAAAAAGGAAAGTCCTCTTGCGCCACTGTTTAATTCTCCAGTTCTTGCAAGTGTCAGGATCACTGCCGGTACAGTATCAAATCCGCAAGCCTGGGTTATAAACCGTTTTGTCCCGTTTAGAATCCATTTCCCATCGCCGGATTTCGTTGCCTTTGTTGTTATATTAGGCAGATCAGATCCGTGATTGGGTTCAGTCAGTCCCATTGCGCAGCAAAATTCTCCCTGTGCCATTTTCGGAATCCATTCCGATTTCATTTCTTCGTTTGCATGTTTTTCAATTATTTCCGCAAGGTTCACGCAGCCGATTGCGATTGCAACGCTGGCATCAACGCGGTAAAGAATTTCATTCATGAATGATTTAACTGTGAATGGAAGTCCAAGGCCGCCATATTTCCTGCCAAACCCATAGGGCTGGAGTCCCGCTTCCTTTACCTTGTTGACGCAATCAATCATCACTTTCGGAAAAATCACTTTTCCATTATCAAATTGTAATCCCTGCTTTTCCATTTCTCTGACGTTCCGGGAAATTATGTTCCCCGCAATGTCGCCTATCGCATCCAGAATGACGCGATAGTATTCGATAGCCTCTTCTAACGAATGTGGAGCAGATGCATAGAGTTCATTTCCTGTTTCGTCAAAAATCTTCGCTTCTTCAAACGCGTTTTCATAATTTTCAACAATCTCTTTCCAATCGATAATTTCTTCGAACTGGGTTTTGATATCGCTGACATCTGAAAAATAATTATTTTGAATCATACTACCAGCCTCTTTATCCAGTTACGCAATTAGTTTTTCAAGCCTGATGACACTTATATCGTTTGTAATGTCCGCTGAGGGTTCACAAAGAATCGTGATTGTCAAATCCGGTTCCGGGGTTTCTGCCGGATTTATTGTTTCTTCCTTCAAGCCTATCTGCAAAAGAAGATTTTTTACCATATGCGACAATTCATTGTCTCCCTTTATTTCTACAAACTGATATTGGCTGAAATCAATTGCCTGGAGAGATTTAAAAATTTTATCCTGAGTGTTCTTCACTTCTTTGATATTCCGGTTTATCTGTTTGAGAGTGTTATAAACTGTATGTGCAAACCCATCCGGTGTCAGAACGTATTTGAGATTTCGCTTATTTATTTTTCCTACTTTGAGTAACCCTTTATTGATGAGACGTTTCAGAATAATATTCACAAGGCCCAGAGAAATACCGGCGCTTTTCGCCAATTCTCTCTGGTTCAATTCCGGACTGGAATAGATCAGGTTAATTATACTGATTTCCTTATCGTTCAGCTGATTTATTTTATTTTGTGCAGATTGTATCTTTGTCATATGTTCAGATTAGTTCAATTAATGAACACTAATCCATTTTTTATTTTAAGATCAAGTTTAATTCATGATCTGTTTTTCAGTAATGGGCGACGTATGACCGAAAATTAATTAAGCAAGAATGAAGAATTCCCTGTGTATACTAATCTTATGTCTCGGCGGTCCCATAATTGCTGAAATCCAGACATATAAATTCTACAAAGTCAAGGAAAAGGATACCGTTTATTCCATTGCTCAAAAATTTAGCGTGAGTCCAAAGGAGCTTTTCAATAAAGAAGGAAAAAGTCTGGAAACCCTGATTCATCCGGGGGATTCGATAAAAATTCCCGAAAATAAAAATCCTGGAATAGGTTTCACATTTCCTCTTGCGCACAGGATAAAAATTGATCGTGGATTTTCGCCCGTTGCATTTGCGCCAATGAAAGGAATCATTTATCATAAAAGCAGTTCAAAAGATGTTTTCTCATCGGCAGAGGGGAAAGTAGTTGCGATTGATTTTATGGAAGGCTATGAAAACTATGTCATTCTTCTGCATAAAAATGGATATTCTTCTGTTTATGGAAACCTGAAAGAAGTGCATGTAACGGAAGGACAAAAAGTTAAAAGGCAGGAGAATCTAGGAAAACTTTTTCCTGATAAAGGATTGTATTTTCAAATTAATCTTAATCTGAAACCAATCGACCCTTTGAACGTATTGCATCACAAATTATGAAACCTCACCGGGAATGGGAATTGGCAAATGGCTGCATTGTAGGCCCTAAAATTTTGAGGCGTAACTATTCTGTTCAGGTTGCCGGTACGAAAATTTCGACAGTCACAGAAACCACATTGACTCCCGGAAAACTGCGGCTAAATCTCAAAGGTCTTCCTGTCTACCCGGGACTATTTAATTCTTACGATCATCTTCTTGGAACATATCTTCCTAAAGTTGGAGTGAACCGTCCATATTTGAACTGGCTGCCCTGGGATAATGATCTGAAATCTTCTCCGGTTTTTGCAGAACGTCAACAGCTTGAACCGGAACAATTATACTATCTGGGTTGTTATCGCCACCTGATTTCAGGTGTAACATCAGTTATGGACCACATTCCGCATTTTGTTCAGGAACCGTTCATCGGGAGTATGCCAATCAGAATTTTAAGCAATTATAATCTCGCACATAGTTTATGCAGTTTTAGCCTGAACTGGGGAGACGGTCCTAAAAAGGAATATGAAGATGCGAAGAAAAATAACAGACCTTTTGTCATCCAGATTTCTGAGGGGTTCGATCCGGAAACAGCAGATTCTCTGAAAAATCTTCATGCGTTAGGCGCTCTTGGTGAGCACACGGTTCTCGTTCATGGCCTGTCTTTCACAAATGAAGATATCCGCCTCGTGAAAGAATCAGGTGCAAGCCTCGTCTGGTGTCCTTCTTCAAACCTGTTTATTTTTAATAAGACTGTTGATATAAAATCTGTTCTTGATGCAGGAATCAATGTTTGCCTGGGAACGGATACATCAATGTCAGGATCATTGAACATTTTCGAAGAGATCCGCACTGCCAGAGAGCATTACAGAAATGAGTATGGAGAAGAGCTGGAACCAAAAAAAATATTTCAGATGCTTACAGTTAATCCTGCCA
>JAIOQL010000645.1 GCA_021413405.1 Leptospira sp. | reverse complement strand
GGGACCGATAGGTCCAGGATGGTCATCGCGCTCAACAAAATATTACATTGACGGTGTGGATATGATATCCGGTATGCAATATTTTAGACAAGGGGGAAAAGAAATTGAAGATAACTCCATTAATTCAAAGATTTTTCAACTTTTTTGGGTACAAAAAGATTCTGCAGGGAATGTTGCAATGGGAGCAATGAGCTTTTCAGAATCATCAAATATCGATTCGGCTTTCATAACAAATGGAATTTTGTTTCCCAATGAGTTTCTTACAAAAGGATATGCCAGATCGTATATCTTTGAAAAGAATAAATCGACCGATTCTGTAATGAACGTTTCCGAAACCGTAGTGACATCGGCAGGCACATTCAATAATTGTTTGAAATTATCCGACACGCATTATGACAGCAACGGAACCGCGGTTTTTCGCGAATTTAAATATTATGCTAAAGGAGTTGGAATAGTAAAACAAGAACGGACATTACCCGCAGACCAAATACACACGGATGAACTGACGGGATATGGAACGACTCTTTCTCCTAAGCTGCAGGAGTTTCCGATCGCTACAGGACCTGAACACACGTTTGGCGGCGGCGGCGTGTTCGATGGAAATAAATTCTTGTTCGGATTGGTGGGAGATGCAGTGAATAAATATAATCTCGGTTTTCAATTTGTAACATCCGCCGGAATTCAATCCGGTTCCAGAGTTTCTCTTGGAAAAAACGGCAGTGGTCTAATGGTAGCATTCGATGGGATCAATTATTTGATGGTCTGGACCGACTCTCTGGCGATGTTTTCACCAAATGATATTTACAGCACCGGGAATATTTATGGACAGTTCATCAACACTTCCGGGGCTTTTGTGGGAACAACATTTACGATCGCATCGAATGTCAATAGAAAATTTGGCCAAGGTCTCGGAGGAATCATATTTAAAGATACAACATATCTTGTAACGTATCTTAAAGGGGGCGATCATTTGGATTATTTATACGGGCAACGCATCGGTCGATCCGGTAATTTATTGGGAAGTCCCATTCAGATCAGCAGCCATATTGCACGGGAACAAAGCATCGCTTTTGACGGCACAAATTATCTTTTGGCCTGGTGCAAGGTCGATCATCCCGCCGTTGATAAAGATATTTATGGACAGTTTGTCAGCTCGTCGGGTGCGTTGGTTGGAAGTAATTTTTTGATCGATGGAAGCCAATATGCGAGTGATAATCCTGTAACGATGACATTCAACGGATCGCGATATTTGGTATTGTTCCATGACCAAGCAGCAGACGGCAAAGGCTGGAATATGATCGGACGATTTGTGACGACCGCAGGTACCGTTGCTGAAAAATTCATGGTTGTTGATTCTTCAAAAAATCCGACCTATGCAACTGCTGCGTTTGATGGAAGAAATTATCTCATAACCTGGATGGAGAGTCTAGGAAAAATGCGGGTAAAGGGAAAATATTTCGATGCACTCGGAGCTCCATTGACGGAAGCTTTTACAGTGTTCGATACTGTGGGAATTAAATTTCCAATGGGAGGTGTCGGCGGTTTTGGAACCGGGTATTTTTTACTTACTGCAACACGATTAGATACCGCTATGGGAAACGGCGATGTGGTCGGAATGTTTCTGAAAACAATATCAACGTCGGTGCTGAAGAGCAAAACCGTTGCGCCAATTGAAACATATTCTCTCTCACAAAATTACCCCAATCCGTTTAATCCGACAACGGTGATCAATTATACATTGCCAAACAGTGGATTAGTATCGTTGAAAGTATACGATCTTCTTGGCAGAGAGATTTCAACACTGGTAAACGAGGTGCAGCATCAAGGAGATTATTCTGCGACCTTTAGCGGACACAACTTATCAAGCGGGATTTATTTTTACAGGCTACGTGTCGGCAGTTTCATTAAAACAAATAAAATGGTATTGATCCGGTAAAAAAAATCATAAGAAGTATTAAAAAAGCGGCTGATGATGTGCATCGCCGCTTTTTATATTTTTGTTTTAATAGTTAAACAATAAAGCTTCATCGTATTGGTGAGTGTTGTACCAATTATGAATTTAACGAGCAAAGTTTTACAATTTTTATTCATATAGTTGTATTTAGAATTTCATTTTTGTAGAATAGTCACAAATATTTGCGCCAATACAATGTTCTAGAAAGGTGGATTAATTGAAATTTACAAAATTTGTCATTAAGAATTTTAAAGGTATTGAAAATATAACTTTCAATCTTGATAAATCACCTGAAGCTAACATCTATACATTGGTTGGCTTAAATGAAAGCGGAAAAACAACAATTCTAGAGGCTATCAATCTCTTTAATCCAAGCGACAAAGGATTAAGCGCATTGGACATTCCAGGATCAACAATAAAAGATTTTAACATTCTTATACCAATAAGTAAGAGAGATAATTACAATGATAAAATTTCTATAGAGGTTACATTAAAATTAGAGAATGATGATATTGTTAA
>JAIOQL010000644.1 GCA_021413405.1 Leptospira sp. | reverse complement strand
CAAGTTCAATTCTGCTCAGGTCAGGTGTAGAGGAAAGTTCTCTTGCAAGCTTTGCTATATTGTTTCTGAGATAAAAATCGTCCTTTTCCTTTGAACTGAATGTCATTACCATGAATGGGACATCATCTATCGAATACGATTTAACCTGTGGCTGTTGTGCGTTACGCGGAAGTTCATTTTTCACTTCCATAATTTTGTGATGTATTTTTAATAGGGCCGGCTCAACCGGTTCGCCGACTTTGAATCTGACGGTAATAAGGCTGAAATGAGGACTGCTTGCCGAGTAAACATACTCGACTCCTTCAATTCCCCAGACCGATCTTTCGACCGGTTCTGTAATTTTTCTTTCTATTTCCTCGGCTGAAAATCCCGGTGCAGACGTCATAATATCGATCATCGGTACAGATATTTGGGGTTCTTCTTCTTTTGGAGTAAGATATACACTGAAAAGCCCAATCAGAAGACTTGCGATGGCAATTACAGGAGTTAAACGGGAGTCAATGAAAAGTTCGGATAGCCTTCCCGCAAATCCTTTCTCAATCCGGTTATTTTGTTTTTTCATTTTAAAATTCCTTTTTCCCGTCATATGTCAGAGCGAATAACGCTACCCTAGTGTTAAGATATTCCTGTTCAGCCATTGCAAGAGAAAGAAGGATGTCCGTATATCTTGATAGAATTTCAGCAAGTTGTAACGCTGTAATTGATCCGCTGAGGAACAACTTCCTTCCTGTCGAAATCTGCTCTTCACTTAACTGGAGATTTTCCTGAAGGAGGGGAATGTTTGTCTTCAGTACTATTTCTGAATTTAGCAGCTGAGCTAGCTGCGTTTCTTCTTTCAATTTTGTTTCTTCTGCGCGGGAACGCACTGCCTCGCTGTTCAATTTCGCCTGATCGACTGCGCCATAATCGGACGGTGAAAACAGATTCATTTGCAGATATACCCCGGCATTGTAGGATCCTGCCGTACCGCGATTTCCGCCATATTGGTTCATCTCAGCAAACGCACCAATCTTCGGAAGAAATTTTGCTCTTTCGGCAGAAACCTGGATCTCTGCATTATCTGCCATTGCTTTCATTGCTTTTGTTCTGAATGAAATGTTCCCGTTTGGTTTTTCCGGAAGAGTAAGATGTGAATTCGTAAAACCAAAAACATTTTCTTTT
>JAIOQL010000692.1 GCA_021413405.1 Leptospira sp. | reverse complement strand
AAAAGAATAACCAGTAAATTTTTCGGAATAACGAATTTTCTTGAACTAAAAAATGCAACCAGTCCCGGCGGGAATCTGTGAATGAAAGGGAATAATACTTTCATTCTGCATTCTTGAGGAAATATGCATGTGACTGGAAATCTTTATAAAGATAGATTTTCCGGGAAATGAAAAAATTTTTGTCCTCTGCGTAGGGCATACTGACTCCATCTTTCATTCCAAAATTTTTCTCCTGGTAACCCGATTCATAGGTCATCGGGATCAGTGTAAGTGAATCTTTATCATAGTGATATAACAGGATGTGATCAAAGCTTTCCCTTTTTGTTTCCTGTGTTTTTTCGTTCTCACTTTCCTCAACTTCAATTTTCTTTGTAGACAATAGAACCCAATTCCCTTTCACGCTGTAGTCTCCGATACCTGTAACCTTTTTCCGGATGATTTTTTCTCCAAAAATATCTTTCTTTTCATAGATCTTCCGGAATTTTCCATTTGAAGGGACATCAAATTCAATTTTTTCTGACCAGATGTTTTTATGAAAGGAAGAATTCATCGCTGATCTCGGATTTGTTCTTTTTTCCCAGACTCCTTTTACAATCGCATTAGTTTCATAATTCTTCTCCGGCAATTTCCGGATCCAATCAGTACAGGAAAGCTGAAAGCATAGAACCAGAAATAGTTTCAGAAGGTATGAATATTTCAATCGCACAAAACCTTAATCATTCTTAAGTGCTCACTAATATTATAATGCCGCGGAGTTACGGAAACTCAGAGAAGGATTTACCGTTTTCTAAGATGGGCAAATATAATCCCTTACCCTACTATATCCACTAATAATATCATCCATTTAAACCTCAGTGCCGTTGTATCTCTGTGGCAAAGGCACCTCTATACGCTCAAAATTGAAAATAAATAAAATCTCCGCCTCCATCCCCAAAAAGCCCCAGAAGCAAAAGCATACAAAATGCAAAGCCTGGTAAAATAATTTCCTTGATACCTGAAAATTTAAAATCTTTCCAGCTTTTTACTTGGAGGTAATTAAAAAGGAAAGTTAAAGAAATGAAAAGAAAAAGTTCTTCAAGGCGCGGGAGCGCGATTCCACCGGAAAAAGTGAAAAGTTGTTTA
>JAIOQL010000142.1 GCA_021413405.1 Leptospira sp. | reverse complement strand
GTTTCATATTTACAACACGGAGGCGGTGTCCCAATTCCCGATTTGCAAATAGGTTTTCAAATCCGTTGATGTTTTTTGCAAACATCACGATAGAAAAAAGGTGCTTCTTTCCCATGCCGCTTAATTCATGAAGTTTTTTCAACTCACGAAAAGTGATCCCGTTCAGATCCTGTGCTTCATCAAAAAGCAAAATTACTTTCTTCTTTTTTTGATGAGCATCAACGAGGCAGTTTCGAAGAACTTCATACCTGGTTTCAATATCTCCGGGAGCGTGTTCATCCGGGTTTATAGCCTTTATCATCCTCTTCATCAGAACATTCGTTCTGGTCTGAATCAGTCGGAATGATTTTGTCTGGATGACTACAAACCTGTTCGGATAACTGCTCCAAAATTTGATAAGCTCTTTGTAAATTGAGGATTTACCGATACCAGGTTGACCCAAATTTACAAGCCAGTCATGAATTTTCACGGTCGATTCCTGTTTCATTTGTGAAATAAACGAGAGCTTCTTTTGCGGATGCGAATTTTTCCGGAGGCATAGGAGAATGTGTCTGAACTCTCTCCCCCCTTGCAGGCATAAAACCAACGTTTGGCATTGATGATGGTCTGAGATTATCGAATGTGAAATCAGACCCGACAGTTCTCGATCTTTTCTTCACATCTTCAACGTTGTGCAATCTCTCAGAGAGAGGAATTCCGCGACCATCATTTGATTTGAAACCCACTCCGTGAGAAACAGGACCAGCAGGATCGAGATAGGAGATAGTTCCATCAGGCAGCTGAGCCAGCATCTGATCTCCACGTCTGTAAATTGAAACGGTGACTCCTTCCGGTACATCATCGCAGATGAAATATTTTGTTCCTTCGATACTGACACTTCTATATGTATCTACTTTGCGTTCGATCAGGGTTACATTCGAATCGTCGATTTCCTTAGGAGTGACTTTTTTTACCGGATGTTCTTTTGTTCCTTCGAGCCATTTCCGGAAATATCCTTTGCGTTCGTTATCCCAGGCAACGAACTCAGACATTCTCTGCTGTAATGCCGGAAAGGAAGTTACGAGTTCGCGCGTAAAAAGTTTTTCGATTGTTCTTTTGAATCCGCCAATCCTGCCTTCAACAATTCCTTTAGCCCAAGGGTGACCGGGAAAATGGGTTTCAATCCACATCTTCGGATTCAGACGCAAAAGAAAATTCTTGGTATCATTTGCAATGAGTCCGGAGCCTCTATCAGAATACATTCCATCGGGAATTCCTTCTATCGGAATCCGGAAATCTCCTTTCGGAAGAAATGCAAATCCGAAAGTTTTTCTCCATCCAATGGAGTTTTCTCCCAGGTATTTTGAATTTTCTCCGCTTGGAAGATCTGCAACCGGGAAAGCCAGGTATGCTCTTGAAAAAACATCAACGATATAATACACCCAGACCTTTCTGAGTTTCTTTTTTTGGAGAGTTTCATTTACGTGTTTGTCGAGAAGATTAATATTGCGGTCATATTCTAACTTTTCATTGAGATTCAAAAAGATTGCTTCCATCGGAGATGCATCGGCCATCCATAACTGATTTGAAAATTCAACTTCCCACTTGGTAGAAGGTTTTCTCTGCTTCATAAGTGGAGACGAAATTCCAAGCGTCCGGAGATCCCGGTTTATTTGTGATACCGAAAGGTTCCTGATTTCTGTAAATCTTTCCGGCATAATAATTTTCGCAGTCATCTCAGTTCCCATTCCACGGAAATGTTCTTTTGATGACTGCAGTTCGATGAGTTCCTGTTTACGTTTCGCCCGACGTTCCGGCGAGAGGCGGGATTTCTTTTCCCGCTTAATATTGCATGCGGTCAGTATCGACCGGTTCTTATTATATTTTTTAAGTGCTCTGTAAAATGTGCTTTTGTTCGAATTAAAAAGAGACTCGAATTCCCGGATGATCGCACCCTTGGCCTTCTTACTGTTTGCGGAATTTTCGTAGGCAAATAATAATCGTTCCATAATGGATTTGTCCAAAACCTTCATTCGAGTCTCCTTTAGAATCACGCTGCGTTTTTTCCCTGATTGAATGTGAAAAGCTCTGCATCCCAAGTTTTATTGAGGTTTGCTATAGAAATGTTCATGACCTCGAGAAGCGTTTGAATCCTTCCCACAATCTCCGCATTCTGTTCCGGTTTCTCCGGGTTCAAATGCCTGGTAACATGCGCGTTTATTTGCGAGATTTGTTTGTTGAAATCTGCAATCGTTTTATCAATGAGCCCGACCGCCTCTTTCCTGTTCGCGATGATTCCGATTTCCTCCTCAGTTAATCCGGTCTTGTGCGAAATTTCTTCGATCATCGTATTTGTTCTTTCGATTTCTTTGTTTTGCTTCTCGATCATTTCCTCTTTCTTGGTGAGGCGACCTTTCACTTGCTTGATTTCTTTTTTCAGATCACCAATCAATTCCCGAATGTGCATTTTGGTTCCGTCCTTCATCGTGACGATTCCTTCGTCGTCGATGTTGTCAGAGACATCTGCATTTTTCGCGAGTTGAAACATTTCACTCGTATTGCTTTGAGCCAATGACAGGATCTCATCGCCAGTTCCGAAGTTATCAGCAATTACAAGTAATTTTTCCGCGAAGTATGGATTTATCGGGAACCCGAGTTCAATGAAATCGGTGAAACTGGCATAACTCATTTCTTTGTAGAGATGGCGATCCCGGATTTCCCGAAGAGAAATCACCATTTCAAGCATTGAATTTTTCAGGCTTAAGAGCAATTCAGCTGCTCGTGTTTTCCGTTCCTCCGAGGAATCGAAGGTCAGGTCAGTGCGCGGTGTAAATGAATCGCGTTTTACTATTTCTGTACTAGACATTTAAAATCTCCTTTATTCGTGTTAGTAAATAATTTTTTTTCGATGCGAGGTTTGCCGATAGAACCGGATCGAGACGGTATTCAATCGGATTTGTGCGACTCATTTCATATTTGCTTCTGTCCTCCCTTACTATTTTTAAAGAATGCATTTTGTCCAGGGCAGCCTGAACTGTTGAATTTGGACGTCCGTATAACAGAGCCAGTTCGTTGACTGTCCATTCTCCGTGCGGATCTGCGACGAAGTGTTTTGCGATCAGAATTTCCAGATCATACTTTTTATATATGATCTGGAAAGATTCGACGGCATTCGGATTTGAAAGTTTTTTTCTGATTTCCGTTTTCTGTCCGTATAAATGACCGATGATATCGGCATTGAGATAATAAAGTTTTGAATGATCGCAGATTAATTTGTGATCTTTGAGCTTTCCGAGTGCACGGTAAATATTGCGGATATGGATTCCACTCATCCGGGATATATCGATCGCGAGCCAGAATCTGTCCGGGTATTTCATGAAGTAGAGGTATACTTTTAGATACGTCATGCGGCAGACCTTTTGTTTTTATTTCGATAATACCATTCTCTTTTCTGTGCTTTTATGAAATATCCGACAGGAAGTTTTTTGACGAAATCTCGCTCTTTCATTTCCTCAATAGAAATTCCTTGATTTTTTGCGCGATAACCCTGATACCATTCAAAAACTTCTTCTGGAGCAATAGGGCGATTTTCAATTAGTCGAGAGTTGTGCTCTTTAATAATTTGCTGAATTTCAGAAAGTGTCAATTTTAGTTCTTCAAAAAGTATTGCTTCTACACGATTCGATTTTCTTTCTCCATGAATAACATAGCTGATCATCATTTTGGAAATCTGATGCTTTTTTGAAATTTCGTTTAAGGTTTTTCGTTCCTTGCGGAACATTATGATTCTGAGTTTATCAGGGAGCCATTTTCCCGATAACTTAGGTTTACATTTAGTATTTTCATATTCCGAAATGTAAACCTCGCGTGACTGAATGTTCAAGCTGCTGCCTCTTCTGTTTCGGGCTCTGCTGGTGAAACGCTATCGATTAGAGGTCTCAGCGGTTTCAATCTTTCTTGAATGCAAGAAGCGCAGAGACCATATTGATACGTCCTGTTTGGTGGAGGATCGTTGTCGCATTGACCGAATCCCTCATTTAGGTTAGCGAGATTTGGATGCTCGGTGAATGCTTTGTTTAGATCTTTAGAATACTGACACTCACTCATGCGAATACCTCGAGTTTTAATCCTTTAATTACCGTTTTTTGTTTATATGGGATCCTGTTTTCTTTCGTGGTCCAGATGGTTGGTAAAATATGCATTTTAATGTAAGTGCAAAGTTCATCTGAATTTAGTTTTTTCTTTAATCCATCTGCGGTTTTTAACCAACATGCATCAAATATTTCGTCCAGAGAAATTCCTTTTCCTTGCGGGATCAATGGGTCCCAATGCTTGATATAATATTGCTTGAATTTTCTCTTCGTTATTGATTGTTTCGATTCAGCCATTTCGCCTCTCCTGTCTTTCTAATTTATCTATTTCATTTTTTTTATTCGCCCAAGCAATGAACGAGTTTTCCTGTTCTGTATCTGTTAAAAATAATTCGTACAGAGCGCATCTGGTTAAAAGCGATCTCACATGTTTATATTGTTGTTTAGGGCTGCATCCAATTGAATTGGATATTTTTTGAATTTGATTTTCTACTTCCATTTGAACGGTCATTGCTTATCGCCTTTAACCGAAATGATAACTTCGTTATTATATTCTGTAAATTCCGGGATTAATTGTTTTCTGTGATTGAATGATTGATGGATGGCCAGTTGCAATGACAAAGCGTCTATTGCTTGATCTTTATCACAGTTTGCGATAGCAGTTTTGTTGGCCATATAGAATCCTGAAACATCTGTATGTTGACTCATGATAAAG
>JAIOQL010000691.1 GCA_021413405.1 Leptospira sp. | reverse complement strand
GCAGTTGAAGCGGTAGTGGCAAAGTTGCTAATGAGTGAATTACTTTTACCGGTAAGCGTCATCTTTCCGGTTACCACACCTGTTACATACTTGGGGTAATCGAAATAATCAGAGCTTGTTGTTCTGTAATTTGTACAGGTGACCGAGCCGCTCAGGATCTCTGAATCAAAACCGATGGTAAGCGGGCTGGATGTCGATTTTATCTGATATTTCATTTTGAGTTTATCAAGTGTCAGAGTTCCTCCACCGCTTGAAGCCGACTGAGTTAGAGTCCCGTTGAATGTATATGTATGTTCAGTTGTGCTTGTCGAAATCGTGCCTTCTTCTGCTGTGATATTTGTATTGATAAGCTTTGGTAGAACCTGATTGTGTATGGCCATTTCCCGTTGTTTTTGAGTCATCGCAAGAAGTGACCTGGTATCTTTCAATTTGAAATTAAATCCTGTTCCCCCGGATTGTGCAGCACTTGTCACCGCTCCAGAAATTCCACTGACTGAATTTCTTACTGCCGTAGCATTTTGTCGGGATGCTGCCGATCCGGTTGTGGTGCTGTTACTCAAAGCAAGCAAAAGAAGAAGCGCTCCCGTGTTATCATCCTTTTTTTTTGCGCACGAAATCACTCCGAGAACTATCACTGACATGGTAAGAAAAGCGGTGATCTTTAGTTTATTCATTTGAATCTCCATTATTAAAAACTAATATTTTGCCTGATTTTTTGATAGGGCTTGCTAAAGTCAAGAACCTTCATGCAATAAATTATTACTACCCGAAAAAAGAGAGTGCGATGAGTCTCCTGCTGCTGATCGGGCCTTTTTTTAATCGCCCCAGGCTTATAATTTCAGATGCCGGATCACATCATTGATTTCATCACGGAGATTTGGAAGTTTATCGCTATAGGACTGGACGCGGGAAGATTTTCCATCGTTTTCAATTTCGTAAAGGATATAAATCCCATCCGTAGATTTCGATTTTTCCAGTTTAAAAAATTTTGAAGGTCGCTTCGTAAAGACATTATAAACTACGATTTTATTATAAAAAAATCCGGATTTATCTTTGCCGGTCGGATAGGGAAGAAAGTATTCTGAACCGATGATGAGCGAGGATGGCTTAGCAATCACTATTCTTGGATAGGTAGACAGGTTCAGAGGATAATTTTCTTTGATGAAATTCCCTTTGTGCTTCTCTGTCCATATCTCGAAAATCCGCTTCCTGATCTTTGCCGCTTCCTTCCTCCGGTCAAGACCGTTCAAAGTGATTTCATAGAGGGATAAAATATTTATATTCTCTCCGCTTTTATCAATTTCTGCGAGGACATGTTTTTTCGCTGCGTGAAAATCATTCGCATAAATTTCATTCCAGATATGTTCAAATTTTGAATTTTTTGCTTCTTCTGCAATACTGGTGTTCAATGACAAAGCAAAAAGCAATATGGGAAACAGATATCTCAAAAGAAAATTCATTTTCATTATTTTAAGAAAAACATCGGAGTAGTATTCCAATTCTTATAAGCACCAGGATTCTTAAAACCAAAAAATTTTTCCTTTTACTATTTGCGTATTTTTATCCGATCTGATTTGCTTTCCTTATCTATGCCAGACGAATCGATTTCCCTTAGCAGAATCCGTCATTCCATTGCGCTTCAATTTGCCGTTTTTTTCTACAGGCACCTGAATGCAGAATTAACGAAAAAGCCGGAGCTTTTAAATCATATTACAACCGAAGGAGTCAGTTTCAGGGAAATTACGGAAAAATTGATCCTGAGATTTCGGAATGAATTTCCGGAGGTTCTTTCAATGGAAAATCCTCCGTACAATCTCTTTGAAAGATGGGTGATCAGCCGCGATGTTCCGCCTTACGAAGAAACTACTTTTAAACTTTACAACCATGTTTTTATGGCACGGCTCGTTGACCTGCGGGAAGGCACAAATGAAAGCAGGCAGCATCTTCAGGATACAATAATCGCAATGCTAAATATCGGAACATTTTATGGAAGAGGATTCACATTTTCGCGGTTTTTCAAATCAGAGAATTTCATGCGTGAAGAATTGAGATTCATTCTGGAAAACGCTCCTGATCCGGAAGGTAAGAAAAAACTGCGGATACTTCTCGAACAAAGCGAGTTCCTAATGGAATGCGGATATGAATTTTTTGATGGAATTCTAAAAAATGCGTTAGGCGAAAGCGATCGACTTCTGCTCAAAATTCTTCCGGAAGCAGTTACAAAGGAACTTAAAACAAAAGGGCGCAGCGAACCGGTTCATTTTGATTCGGCAACCGTTCTGTTCACTGACTTTCAGGGATTCACTAAAGTTGCCGAATCCATGCTACCGGTTGAACTGATCGGAGAACTCGATAAATGCTTTTCCTATTTTGATTCATTGATGGACCGGTATAATCTTGAAAAACTGAAAACGATCGGCGATTCGTATATGTGTGCAGGCGGAATTCCGGTTCAGAACAGAACCCACCCTGTGGATGCAATTCTTGCTGCGCTCGAGATCCAGTCTTTCATGAACCAGATGAAAGAAATTAAAGCCAGCCGCAATCTGGATTATTGGGAGCTGAGAGTTGGTATTCACACAGGCCCTCTTGTTGCAGGTGTAATTGGAGAAAAAAAATTCGCCTATGATATCTGGGGTGATACAGTGAACACTGCGAGCCGTATGGAATCTTCCGGTGTGGTAGGAAAAATAAATATATCAGGAGAGACATTCGAAAAAATAAAAAACTTTTTTGATTGTGAATACAGG
>JAIOQL010000599.1 GCA_021413405.1 Leptospira sp. | reverse complement strand
CCTGGGAGAACTGTGGATTTCCGTCCCTTAAAATCGCGCAACCGGATGAATAGATTAGACCATTTGGAGCATTGGAACAGCCAATCGTAGACAGATCACCCGCATAGGCATAAAAAACCTGATCCTTATTTGTCTTTGTGTTCAAGGAATCCAGCTCCGTATTTTGTGCTCCTGAAATATTTATCTGTCCGTTTCCATTGTTTGTGTAGGCGAGACTTTTTCCACCATCAGTGTTTGTCATGAATGAAATTAAATCTCCTAGGACCGCAGAATTTTGCTGATAGGCTGCGGATGAAAAAGGAGACCCATAATGAGGAGTTCCGAGAGTGATCACATAGTCAATTATATCAGAATAATTCTTATCACTATATATCGCATAACGCGTTACCAGTCCCCCCATAGAATGAGCAACTATCACTATCCTGTCTGATTTTGTGAAATTTGAATTGAGAGTCTCGATGAACCGGGAACCGTTAAGTGAAATTGAATCAGATGTTCTATAAGTGAAAACATAAAGATCATAATTTGAATAAACAGAAGATACATTTTTATTATAAAATTCCAGAGCTGCTGACCATGTTCCGTTGATATTTGTAATTTTTTTATCATTCGAAGTAGCCGGGTCGCTCGAACGTTCTGTAAAATCCCAGCCGTGAATGAAAATTACTTTTGTTTTTTCGGATTTCACAGACTGATTCGCAACTATGAATTGTGAACTGGAACTTGTTGTTCCTGTCTGGACCAGGTTTGGTATATAACGGTAAAGTTGATGATTTGACTGGCTTTGGATATAAAGATAAAGAAGATTCAGTATATCTTTCTTTTTTTTGGATTTGTCATGGGAATTTTCAGGAATGAGGTTGCAATTCCCAAAAACCAGTAATACAGCCAAATAGAAGGCCAATGTATTTTTCATTTTGGGTCAGGCTCCTTGGGGTTTATCATCGGACTCAGGTTCTTTTCGGATTTTCCGGAGCCATTCCTGATTTTCATCTCCCGTGCATCGGAGTTACTTTCAGTTTCCTTTCCAGATTTTGGGCAACAAACCAATAAAATACACGGAATCAGTAACCAAATCAAAATTGAAATCTGAAGGAGTTTTGGTCTCACATGGTCACGATTTATTGGATAGAGACGCTGACAAAATAAAAAAATCAGCCTGAAACCGGGTGCAACTGCATATAAAAACGGGGTTTGATCTAATATTTAGCTTAAAAATACCCCTTTAAATAGGCTCCATGGCGGATTCCTCTTAATTACAGAATAAAGGCCATTTCCCTATGGAATAGCTTAGAGTGCCCAAAACCCTGCTTTTTGAGCGGTTCTATGATAATTTCTGTCCGGAAAACAGGATTGTTTTACTATGGATAAGTGAAGGTGACGCAGACGTGAATTTTTTTATAAAAAATACTTTTCGGTGAAAAATAAATTGGGATAGTTTGTTTATTCTTTCAGAAGGGTTGGTTATAAATCACTGATTCATCAGACAATAAAAGGAATTTTTAACAGGAGAAAAGTATGAAAAAAATTACTCAAATATTGAGTTTTCTGATACTATCCGCTTTTGTGATAGCAACCGGGTGCAAGAAACCTGGTGAAAGTCTCAGTGGAGGATCGGACAAAAAGGACAACACTTTGTCCGCCGTTGTAGTATTTAGCGTGGGAGAGTCCAAGATTACCCATTCTGATTCTACTGAAGAGAAAGCTGTTCTCGGCGTTTCAATGAAACCCGGAGACAAAATAATCACCGGCGACAAAGCAAAAGTGGATATCCAGATTGGAGACGGTTCTACCGTTAGACTTTCCGGAAATACCAAAATGGATTTCAATAAACTTGCATTAAATGACAATGGAACTGCTGATACTCAATTGGCTCTGGTTTCAGGTAAAGTTTTTGCTAAAGTAAACAAAGCTCAGAAAAATGACAACTTTTCTGTAGTTACACCGACCGCAATCGCTGGTGTGAGGGGAACCTCTTTCATCATGGAAAACGGAAATGGAAAAGTAGCTACTGTAAAAGTTCTGGATGGTCAGGTAGCCTTGGCTCCACGGGTTCCTGCACTGGAAAACATTTCTTCAGAAGATATTTCTAAAAGTGCTGAACTTACAAAATTGAAAGAAAGCCTTGCTAAAGAAGAAGTAGTGATTGAAAAAAATCAGTCATCTTCTATCGCTTCTGATGACAAGAATCTTTCCAAAAAAGAT
>JAIOQL010000598.1 GCA_021413405.1 Leptospira sp. | reverse complement strand
TGAATCTTTTTTCCGGCGCGTCCATTCTGGGTGACGGTGAAATAGTTCTTGTTCTCGATGTTCCCGGAATTGCCAGGTTCGCAAATCTTCAGAGCAATTTTTCGGCAGAAACCACTGCAAAAGTTATTGAAAATGTTTCAGCAACAAAAAGCGGATACCTTCTCATTGACGTGTATGGCGAAAATTTTGCGGTCATAGCAAAAGACGTTATGCGGATTGAAAAAATTTCCCGCAAACAGATCGAACATACAATGGATGTCCAGACTATCCAGTTCAATGGAGAACTGATACCCGTTCATGAACTTTCTGAATTTTTCAATCTCAAATCAGACACCGCCATCGATGATCTTTTTGTTGTAATCTTCAATATCAACGGTTCCAAAAAAGGACTCATCGCAACTGAGCTTCTGAATGTCACAGAAAATATTCCGGGAATTGAAAACAATACGATTGAAGGAGAATTCATTCTAGGTCATGCAATATTGAGCGGGAAGACAACCATTCTCATTGACACAGTAGCCATGCTATCCAGAAAAATTTCCGGCACAAAACAAACATTGAAAGGAGTCAGCAATGATTAAGGAAAAAACAGAATCTCTACAGCTTCTCACCTGGTATATCGGCAACCAGCTTTTCGGAATGAACATTACCGAATGCAGAGAGGTCGACCAGGACAATAAAATTCTTGAGGTTCCCCATTCAAAAGAATATGTCCGGGGGATAATGAATCTGAGAGGAGACGTTGTCACTGTTCTTGATTTGAGATCAATGCTGGGATATTCCGCGAAAGAAAATAATATATCTCCGGTTGCAATCAGGCTCAAAGGAAATAACCAGCAGGTCGCGATTCTCGCAGATAGCATTTGTGACGTGATGGAAATCGAAAACGATAAAATTGAACCCTGCCCGCCTCATATGAGCGAACTGGAAACAAGATATATTTCTGCGATAACTATGACAGACCGGGGAAATGTTCTGATTCTGAATCCGGCAGAAGTTGTGAAAGTGAAATAGAAAAATCAGTACGAGCAAAAATAAAAGGAGAATTTAGTTATGAAAAAATCAAAGAGTGTTGAAAACGAAGTAAAACAGATGAATGTAACGGTGACTGAAAATGAAAGAGTTATGAAAGATAATTCTACTCTCGTTTCAGTTACTGATCTCAAGGGTAGAGTCCTCTATGCAAACAAGGACTTTCTCGAAATTGCAGGGTTAACTGAAGAAGAACTGGTAGGAAAGCCGCATAACGTAGTGCGTCACCCTGATATGCCACGCAGTGCCTTCCAGGATTTCTGGGATACAATCCAGTCGGGCAAGCCATGGAACGGTCTTGTAAAAAACAGGAGCAAGAATGGCGACTATTACTGGGTAGATGCAAACGTTGCGCCCCGGGTTGAAAATGGTTCCATCACAGGATTCATGTCAGTAAGAAGAAAACCTTCCCGGGACCAGGTTAGTGCAGCATCCGAGCTTTACAGGAAAATTCTCGCAGGCAAAGCAAGTCTTCCCCGGACGGATGTATCCAAAGTTTCCATCAGGACAAAAATGTGGATCAAGATGATCGCTACTGCACTCATGACAAGCGGGATTGCGGTCATGGCTCTGTTCAAAGTTGATGCAAACTATA
>JAIOQL010000715.1 GCA_021413405.1 Leptospira sp. | reverse complement strand
AGAAATCAAACCAATCAGAAGCAATTTGGGTATTTCCATTATTTCAACATCGAAAGGTATTATGACCGGAAAGCAAGCCCGGAAACTGAACATAGGGGGGGAAGTTCTCTGCATTGTTTATTGATAAACACTTTAGAGGGTTAACAAAATGTCCAGAATAGGAAAAAGCAGCGTAACGCTCCCTGAAAAGGTAGAAGCAAAGCCAACGGGTGACAAGATACTTGTCAAAGGTCCTCTTGGTGAATTATCCACCCCCCTTTACAAGGGGATAACTGTATCAGTGGAAGGACAGTCGGTATCTTTTAAAAGATCCAATGAAGAAAAAAAACTGATCGCTCTGCACGGATTAGTTCGCGCACTTTTTAACAATTGCGTGAAGGGTGTGAGTGTAGGATGGGAAAAAAATCTTGAGATCAATGGTGTTGGTTACCGGGCTCAAAAGAAAGGGAACAATCTTGTTCTAAATCTCGGGTTTTCTCACGAGGTTGTTTTTCCTGAACCAAAGGGAATAAAAATTGATGTTACCGATCAGTTAAAAATAAAAATCACCGGAATAGACAGACAACTTGTTGGCCAGACTGCTGCAAACATTCGTGGTTACAAAGCACCTGAACCATACAAGGGAAAAGGTATTAAATACTCCGATGAATTCATAAAGCGTAAAGCTGGCAAGACCGGGAAAAAATAATAAACTACTATGATTAATAAACAGAAAAAAAAAGTTTCAACCAATAGAAGAAAGGAACGCATTCGCTATAAGCTTCAGGCGAATAGTGACCGGCCGAGGCTTGTATTCAACAGGACAAACAGATTTTTGATTGCTCAGGTTATCGATGACGCAAAAGGCGCAACTGTAGCGTTTGCGATTTCATCCGAAAAAGATTTTCCGGAAAAAGGTACAAACAGGAAGTCCAAGGCTTCAGCTGTCCAGCTGGGAAAAATTATAGCACAAAGAGCAATCGCAAAAGGAATCAAGGAAGTGATGCTCGATAGATCAGGTTTATTATATCACGGAAGGGTTGCTGCCTTTGCTGATTCAGCAAGGGAAGGGGGATTACAGTTCTAATGAATTACGTAGAAGATGAAGCAAAAGAATTTACTGAGAAGGTCGTTAAAATTGATCGCGTTGCCAAGGTAGTAAAAGGCGGACGGAGATTTTCGTTTAACGCTCTAACAGTTGTTGGGGACTCGAAGCATAGAATCGGAATTGGATTCGGGAAAGCAAACGAAGTTCCGGATGCAATTCGCAAATCAATCGAATCTGCAAAAAAAAATCTGACAAAGATTAACATAATTGGTCACACAATTCCACATGAAGTGATTGGACGTTTCAAGTCTGCCCGGGTTCTTTTAAAACCATGTTCTCCTGGAACTGGAATTATTGCTGGAGAAGCTGTTCGGTCCGTAGTAGAAAAGGCGGGTATTCACGATATATTGTCAAAATCTTATGGTTCCGGAAATCCGCTGAACATTGTAAAAGCAACATATGAAGCACTTAAGCAACTGGAAACACCTGTTATGACTGCAAAAAAAAGAGGCATCCGGGTCAGGAAATTATTTGGTGAGGAAAGCTAAACCTGGTTTAGCCTAAAATATATGCAGGAAATCAAAGTTACTCAAATCAAAAGTACTATCGGGACGATTCCAAAGCACCAGAAAACGATGAAGGCTCTGGGCTTACGAAAAATCGGTACTACAAAAATTCATAAAAGCAATCCAGTAATTTTGGGAATGCTCAGAACTATCAATTATTTAGTGAAAGTAGAGAAGGTTTAACCCAATGGCTGAGAAGAAAAAGAGAAAAACCAGGGACAGAATAGACTCATCCCGTGCTTTCGGAAAAGACCGCAAAAATAAATCTGCGACTCCAAATCATGCGAATTTGATCCCGGTTCCAAAGGGAGCAAAACGCGAAAGGAAGCGGATTGGGCAGGGGCCTGGTTCTGGAATGGGAAAGACTTCCACTAGAGGCCAGAAAGGACAGAAAGCAAGAGCGTCCAGTATGAAACGGGGTTTTGAAGGTGGCCAAATGCCTCTCAAACTTCGGGTTCCAAAAAGAGGATTTACATCTATTTTTCATAAAGATTATCAGCCAGTGAATATACGGGATATCGTTAAATCAGGATTGACCGGCAACGTTGATGCAAAAACAATGGCTAAAAGCGGCATAATCAAGGAAGAATCCGGTCTCATAAAAATTTTAGGGACTGGCGAGATAACTTCAGCAGTTACTATAACGGCTGATAAATTTTCAAAATCGGCGCTGGAAAAAGTAAAAAAAGCGGGTGGAGACATTTTAATCCGCCCAAAGCTTACATTTCCCAAAATGCCGGAAAAAAAGTCCTGACTTAAAATATGATCAATACAATATTAAATATTTTTAAAATCCCGGAGCTGAGGAGTAAAATTCTTTTTACTCTTTTTATGCTTCTATTGTTCAGGATGGGAACTCATGTGACTATTCCCGGGGTCAATAGTCTTGTCGTTTCCGGGATAACTTCTGATCCGACAGAGGGACTCCTTGGTATGGTTGACCTGTTTGCCGGTGGAGCATTGCTAAAATTTTCAATTTTTGCTCTTGGAATCATGCCTTATATTTCTTCTTCAATTATTATGCAGCTGGTTATGGTCCTCATTCCGCAGCTTCAAAAATTACAGAAGGAAGGTGAAGAAGGCAGAAAAAAGATCGGCCAGTATACAAAATACGGAACGATACTTTTATGCGGTGTTCAGAGTCTTGCTGTAATTTATCTCGCAAAGAGCTGGTCGACTGGAACAGGAACATCACCTGCCAGATATCCTGGTCTGATAAGTCCATCGGTTGAATCATTTTTCATACCGCTTGGTATTCTCACAATTACAACGGGAACAGTGCTCCTGATGTGGATGGGAGAGCAGATCACAGAAAGAGGAATTGGGAACGGAATATCACTAATCATTTTCGCCGGTATCATAGGTAGAATGCCTGAAGCGGTTGTTCAGCTCTTCACTACAGATTCTTCGGACGCGCTCTCAATTCTTATTTTATTTATCATTTTTATACTGCTTATTTCGTTTACGGTTATTCTTACTCAGGGTGTCCGGAAAGTTCCCCTGCAATATGGGAAACAGATGGTCGGGAGAAAAATGGTTCAAGCAAAAAGCCAGAGCATTCCGTTTAAAGTTAACGGTGCGAATGTTATGCCGATTATCTTTGCATCATCTCTGATCCTGTTTCCACAAACTTTGATCCAATGGCTATCTTCGAATGGCGGGCAGTGGGCCGGGTGGTCGATTATTCTGGACTTCTTTAATCCATTTTCACAGATTTGGTACCGTTCCATTTTTTATTATATTATTTATACGAGTCTAATTATTTTCTTTGCATATTTTTATACTGCCATTCAGTTTAACCCGGCGGAACTTGCAGAAAATCTAAAGAAGTATGGCGGGTTTGTTCCTGGAATC
>JAIOQL010000714.1 GCA_021413405.1 Leptospira sp. | reverse complement strand
GAAATAAGTATTGTTGGAAGGAATTATGCCTAAATTAAAAACAAATAGAGCGGCTGCCAAGAGGTTCCGTTTTACCAAAAATGGAAAAATCAAGCGGGGAAAGAGCTTCGCAAGTCATAAGCTAGAAAAGAAGTCACCAGGTAGAAGAAGACGTCTTCGGGGGACCACTGCGGTCACTGAAAGCGATACCAAAAGAATAATCAAACTTTTACCATACGGAGAAAGATAATGGCAAGGGCAGTTAACGGTACTATACACAAAAACAGACGTAAAAAAGTTCTGAAAGCAGCGAAAGGATTTCGCGGTGGGAGGTCAAAATTACTACGCACGGCAAAAAGCGCGGTAATGAAGGCCGGTCAATGGGCTTATCGGGACAGGAGAGCAAAAAAACGTGAGTTCCGGTCTCTTTGGATAACCCGTATCAATGCTGCTGTTCGCGAAAATGGTGTTTCCTACTCAAAATTTATTCACTCTCTTGATAAACTGGGAATAAAAATGGATCGTAAAACCCTGGCTGATCTGGCTTACAATGACAAAGAAGTATTTGCTGCTATTGTCGAGAAAACTAAATTAGCTGCATAATTTGCTTGCATTATTTTTTGTTTAAGTCTGGAATTAGCATTTAGTCAGGAGACACTGCCATGATTTCAATGGAAACTGTAGAAGAGTTAGAATCTAAAATAATTAAGGCCCTCGAATTAATCGGGGATCTTAGAACTGAAAATGGCAGATTAGAATCCGAAAACGAATCACTGCGGGCTGAGAATGATCAGATGAAGCTCGCGATGGAAGAGAAAGAGAAAGAGCTGAACAAGGTCAAAAATCAGCTTGCCGAAGCTAACAAAGAACTCAGTGAACTCAAAGCAAGAGAAGAAACTCTTGCTAAAAAAATCAGTGAAATGCTTGGAAGACTTGATAATATTCCGGCCGGGTCTACTAAGCCTGCGCAATCTGCTTCCGGATCTGGTACCGCCGTGGCAGCAGGAGCAGGAGCCGCGGTTGGAGCAACAGCAGTTGCTGCAGCCCTGCATTCAGAAAATTCAACTGAAGATGATGATGAAATAATTTTGCTTGATGATGACGATGATGAACCGGCGAAGGATTCGGCTGCATCGCATGAAAAAGTAGCGGTTGCGACTCCGGCAGCTTCCGCTCCCAAGGCTGCGGCTGATGACGATGATGCTGACATTATAATCGATGAAGACGATACCGATTCCATTGATGTTTTTGATGGAGACGACGATGATGATTTTCTGATCATCGAAGAAGAAACCAAGTAACCTATTGCATAAATCCGGATGAGTGACGGGGCTTCGAGAATTGAAGTAAAAATTTTCGGTTCTGACTATGTTATCGCAGGCGATGCGAACCCGGAGCATATCCTTTCTATAACAAATTTCGTGGACAGCCAGATGAAAGAGCTTGCAAGGGCTTTTCCAAACCTGAGTGTTCAGAAATTGGCTGTTCTAGCCGCAGTTAATATTGCAGACGAATTGTTTCAGTTAAAAGCAAATAAAACCGCAGAAGTCAATCCCCAGATTGA
>JAIOQL010000713.1 GCA_021413405.1 Leptospira sp. | reverse complement strand
CATTCAAAATGCAGAGAATGACATCAAGCGTGCCGAGCTCGGTATCATTTACATAGATGAAATAGATAAAATCTCAAGAAAAACTGATAGTGCTTCCATTACCCGCGACGTGAGTGGGGAAGGGGTTCAGCAGGCACTTCTGAAGATTATTGAAGGAACGGTTGCAAATGTTCCACCACAGGGCGGGCGCAAGCATCCCCACCAGGATTATATTTCCATAGATACAAGGAATATTCTTTTCATTTGCGGTGGGGCATTCGTGGATCTTGACCGGATCATCAAATCAAGAACAGGTGTCAAGATGATCGGGTTCAACCCGAATATCGAAGCAAAAGATGAGTCAAGGGATGATGTTATCCGCAATGTTATTCCGGAAGATCTATTGAAATATGGATTGATTCCCGAGTTCGTCGGAAGGCTACCAATTCTCGCGACACTTGAAGAGCCAAGCGTTGATACACTCCGGAAAATTTTCACTGAACCAAAAAATGCGATTATGAAGCAATACCAGAAAATGTTTGAAATTGAGAATGTTAAACTCAAATTTACAGATTCTGCAATCACTACAATTGCCGAAGTGGCTTTGAAGCGTGAATCAGGTGCCAGGGGCCTACGGGCAATCATCGAAGAAATCATGATGGATCTCATGTTCCAGATCCCGTCGAGAGAAGATATTCTGGAAGTTGTTGTCACTGATGAGGTGGTCTTGAACAAAACTTCTCCGATTTTGATTTTGAAGTCAGAAGAAAAAATAGCTTAGTCTACTCGAACCAAAGTTATTGCAAACTATCTGAGCGCAAAGCTCAGTGCCTTTGCGTCGTCTCCCCCAATATCCCATCATCTTTTCCCGGAAAAAGATGATATGTGGCAAAATTAGCTGAGCAGTTCTTTTATTTTCTACGAATTACAATTATCGAAAGAATATCCAGGATGTGACCGATCCCTTTTGTTTTTGCAACACTATCAATGTATTTCGCAATTCCAAGCGTGAGATCTTTCGATGATTTCAAAAAGTTTTTGTTTGATGCTACTTTTTCTTTTATTCCGGTCAGTAGCGAATTATTCGTAATTCCGAGAGGACTTAGAATTCTGTCAGTGATGAGAACAAGAAATTCTCCCTTTGAAAGCTTCCCGGAAGCGATTTCTCCGGGACTCTGGTCAAAATCATAATATTTTTTTTTGTTCTCAGAAAAAGGGAAAACTGATCCGTCTTTAAACAATAACATTGAATTTTCCTGAAAGCTCTGGT
>JAIOQL010000712.1 GCA_021413405.1 Leptospira sp. | reverse complement strand
AAGCAATCGCAGTGACTGAGCTGCATTTCCCGAAGGGGAAGGGCGGGCGACGAGCCCAGCCCGCACCGGATGAGCCCGTGTTAGACGTAGGTTTGGCCGTTTAAAAATAATGTTCTCAAGTTCATGCAGAAACTGCAAATTTAATAACGTTCTTAGGTTTTTCACGCATTGCATTCCAAAGATCCAGTTTCGTTTGCATGTTTAGCCAGCTTTCAGGCGTTGTGTTTGTAGCCAAAGCAATGCGTATGGCTGTTTCCGGTGTAAGACCACATTTGCCGTTAACGATTTCCGACAGGGTTTTTCGTGAGATTCCAAGTCCATGAGATGCTTCAGTTATGGTTAATCCGAGAGGTTTGATGATGTCCTCCAAAAGGATTTCACCCGGATGTGTTGGTTTTCTGTTCTTCATATAAAATCTCCTTAATGATAATCTTCGTAATTAATGAGAATAGCATTTTCGTTTTCAAATTCGAAAGTAATTCTCCAATTTCCATTTACCCAGACTGACCACCTTCCTTCATCTTTGCCAAGTAACGAATGGAGTTTATAACCTGGTAAATTGATATCCTTTGGCTCTATAGACGCGTCCAACCTGTCAAGAATCCTTGCTAATCTACTAGCATGACTAGGAATAATGCCGCTCTTAGTGCCGGTCTCAAAAAACTTTTGGAGACCCTTATGTTTAAACGATTTGATCAACATTACTATTGTAACCTATGAGGTTGCAATGTCTATTCTTTTTATAGTGCTAATCACTATTTTCGAATTTATTATCGTAACGCACCTTGTAAATTATTTAGGGAATTTCCTTACTTTGCCGGTACAGGTTCAAGACATAGGTTACAGAAGAGTCTCAGGACATAGGTAACACTCAAACAAGAATTTCACGAAGATAAAACTCAGGAGAGAGTTTTATGCCGTGGCAGGAGAGTGAGAGTGTGGATCTACGAGACGGATTTGCAATCAAGGTACTATCGAAATCAGGACGGACGTTTAAATCGATATGCGAAGAATATAGGATCAGCCGTAAGACCGGCTACAAATGGCTTCTTC
>JAIOQL010000141.1 GCA_021413405.1 Leptospira sp. | reverse complement strand
CTCTCCGAAGATCATATATAAAATATCGGGATTTCGAGAATAAAGTTTAATTCAATTCATTGGTTTTATGGCAGAATCACTCAAAAAAGAAATAAAAGAATTCAGAAGTTCTCTGGAAGTCACCAGTAAGCCCGGATCCGTACTGAGTCCGGTTTTCATTTGTTGTTCAGAAAATTCCTTCGAATTTGACCAGATCATCGATTTCTACAAGAAACGCCTCTCCGAACAGGGAGAACCATTTGAGGTCGTGGTATTTGTCTCAGAACCTGGAGATGCAGAGAAACTTTTCTCCGAAATATTTAACCTTAGTATGTTTTCTTCGAAGAAACTGATCATAATCAAATCAGGATCTGATTTTTTT
This sequence comes from Leptospira sp., assembly GCA_021413405.1. GTDB lineage: Bacteria > Spirochaetota > Leptospiria > Leptospirales > Leptospiraceae > JAIOQL01. Next base: position 1,061 of record JAIOQL010000141.1, on the reverse strand, counting down.
AAGCCTCTTCTTACTTCCGCAAAAAAAGAATACTTTGATAATTTCAAACGTAGTATTTCCGGCTTTCAGGATAATACTTTTATACTGATTCATTATGATGCAAAAGATGCTCCCCAGAAACTCTATTCGATGTTTAACAATAAATTCAGTCTTCTCAAAAGCAAAAATTTTTACCCTGATGAAACGAGACGTAAACTTGAAGAGATTCTGGAAAGCGAAAAAATTTCGTTCGACCCCGCTGCTATTGATGAATTTATTCATAAAACCCCTCCGAACACGGGGGCATATTCCAGAAACATAAAAAAGTTGCAGTCGTATCTGGGAAAAAAGCATTATGTTATTGACGACATCAAAGAAATTCTTTTCAATACAAACGAATATAATCCATTCAATCTTGCGGACCTGGTTTTCAAAAACAATAAGCATGAATTTTTGAAGGAATTTTCAAAATTCCGTCCTGAATCAGATTCATTACTGTCACTTTTAACAATTTTATTAAACCGTTTGGACGAGATAAGGAAGGCAAAAATTATTTTTAAGCGTTTGGGTGACAATGATGATTCAAAATTCTTTGAGATCCTTGGATTTACTTCCTATTCGGAAGCCCGAAAAAAATTTACTAAATCCAGGCTCAAAAAAGAAACGAGGTGGTTTAACGATAAATCGATCGAATTCTTTTATGATTTTCTTATTGAAATGAATATCAGAATTAAATCAGGAAGTATAAGAGAAGGTCTTGATTTTGTTTTCATACGGAATATTGAAAAATTATTCCTTCTTCTTGCAGAAGGCTAAGCATTGACGGAAATTGGAATATTACTCACTTTTCGTTTCATCTACGGATCCGATATTTGATTTTGCGATGAACCTGGACGGGGATTTTGTGACATATGAGGATTCTGGACGAAAATTTGGAGATGATTGGGGGAACTCCACAATCATAGAATTTTTCCGCGAGCAGCTCACTCCAACCGGCGATGTCCAGGATTAACAGCAATGTAAACAACCCTGTCTTAGTAAGCCCAAGATAATCTGACAACGCATCAAATTGGATCCAATCC
>JAIOQL010000140.1 GCA_021413405.1 Leptospira sp. | reverse complement strand
ACATCGCAAGACTTCCATAGATCGCGTAGAGCCTTATCTGATATGGATTTTGTTTTACTGCGGTGTTCACAAAGTATGCAAACGTTGCTTTCACTCTCTTGACAGCTAATCTCCACTCCTTTACAAGGAGGGGTTGGGGGTGGTTAGAAGCAAGAACAGGTTGTTTGATGTCAAGACTAGTAATCAGCACAGCATCATTCCTCGTCATCTGCGCCACCAAATCCCCTTTCAATCCCTTCACATACACTGTATGCAAGTCCGGTTGCCCCGGTTGTCTCGTTACTTGATACCGTCCTCCAAACGAATACACCACTACATTATTCGGTAATTCTTTCTTGATCCGGTCTCCTCCGTTAGTATAAGTATAAACAATATTCTTTCCATCTGATGTTTGAATCTGATTCAATCTACCAAACGAGTCATACGACATCGCATCTCCGTTTCGGGAAACCATATTTCCAGCTGAGTCGTACGAATAGTTGATTACACCCGCCTGTGAATTCGCCGCAGTCACTGCATTCACATGATTCCCATCTCCATACTGAAGCGTCGTGTTTCCTTTCGTGATCATATTCCCGTTAGTCTGGTAGGCATAAATAAATATTATCCGTGATTGCTGTAATGTTTCCAGCTATGTCGTAAGTGTAGGCAATATTTTGATTCACGCTTCCATCGGCAAGAGTGGTTGTGTAGGCTGTCGGTCGGAGATTTGCAGGATTGTAGCTGATCTCTGTTTTCACCCCATTTCCTGTTTGTCTGATCAGGCTTTGGTTTGCTGTCGGTCCCTGGTAAGATACCACCGGATGACCGACTGATGTTCCGTCAGCCGAATCCATTGTGATTCCTGTGAGATGTCCTGAATCTGCATAAACATGATTCAACTTCGTACCATCGGGATACGTCACAACAGAAACCCGGTTCATCGAATCATATTTTGTTCTAAAAATCACTGCAAGGTCATCAATCGATCTCAGGCTTTCATACAGTCTCCCGGCAGCATCATATTTGTATTGTTCCGTGCTCGGCGTCTTGCCCGGATGATTTTCTGTAACACTTGTTAATCTTCCCGTGTATCCGCTTCCGTCGTATGAATATGTTGTGCTTTCCCCATTGCTTCCGCTCACTTGGGCCACGCGATTGAGTGAGTCGTAACTTGTGTTTATCTGCACTCCTCGTGCATCTGTTGTACTGACAACATTTCCAAGCTGGTCATAACTGTAAGTCGTCGTCCCTGAATTCGAATCACTCTGGGAAATTCTTTGTCCCCCGGAATTGTAGTTTAGCATTGTCACAGATCCCGCAGGTGCAGTGATCCGGTTCATTCTTCTGGCATTATCATATCCATAACTTGTTGTGAGTCCATTCGTTGTTCTGGAAAGTGTCACCCCATCCTGATCAGAAACTTCGGTAGTTGTTGTTCCCGCCTGATCCGTCGTGGTTACAGACAGTCCGTTATACGCTATTGATACAAACGATCCATCCGGGTTTGTCACATTGGTCTGTTTTCCATCCGGATCATTGTATTGATAATTGTAGAATAGCGGACCTTCCATCCCCGCCAGATACGAGTTTGATTTTTGCATCAGTCGACCCGTAGTCGTATCAAACTGGAATGTTTCTGTGATTACATTTCCATTGATTCCCTCACTCTCATTTTTCACTGTCCGGCCTAACGCATCCTGGTAAACTCTTGTCCAGATATATCCGTTACTCGAATCGTCAGTCACCCGTTTCTCTACGAATTGTTGTGTCGGATCTCCTGTGAATTGATACTGGTACGTTTCGTTGTAGGCACCTGAGGTGATTGAGTTGACTCTTCCGTAGGCATCATACGCTTTCGTTGTAACAATTCCCATCGGATCTGTAGACGTCGTCACGACCCCAAGGTCAGTATCGTATGACGATGAAATTGTTTGACCTTTAGCATTTGTCATCTGTGTTACAAATTTGTTCACAACCCCGTCATATTGCATCATTGTTGTCGCACCAAGCGCATTCGTGATGCTTGTCGCATTTCCAAACTGATCATAATTAATTGTAGTTCCGGCAAGACCCGCTCCGGAAAGTTTTTGTATGAATGTAGCATCGTTTGCGGTGTAGGTAAATCTCTGGTCATCGACAAGAGTTCCATTGACTGCTTTCGTGATTTTCGTCGGCCGTCCGATGATCCAGTTTGTGGTATCGTTATTTGTTGTTGTATTGATTACCGTCGTTCTTGGCCCGATACTTTCTGTAGTCGAGTCCACATTGCCAAAGCCATCATAGCTCAAAGAACTGGATTTTATCACGAGAGAATTTCCGTTATCTAATGATTCTTCCGTTACAGCAGTTTGAAAAACAAATGTTGTTCCAAACGGCGCAGAATTCGAATACGCAATATTTGTGTCCGACATCCTGTTCCCCGAAGGGTTGTACGAAACACTTCTGACCACAGCCCCATTGTAGGGTTTGTTCTGACTGAAATAAGTATCCTGGTAAAATCCGGTTGTTGCGTTAGTCGCTCTTGTGTAAGCAAAACCAAGTCCCTCCCGGACGTTTGGCGTTCCTGAATAAAACCGGTTGTTTGAATACGCATAAGTACTGTTTTCCGAAATCCCACCACCATGATTTTCCGAAATAGAGGTAACAAGAAAGTCCGGGGAAACATTTGGAAGATCAGGATAACCCCCACTCCCCGCATTGAATCCACCCACTTGACCCGAAAGTGAATAATTGATATTGATCGTTTTCCCAAAACTCCCGGAAACCGATGTGAGAAGATCACTTGCAGAAACCGTGGAATACCTTGCAACAACAGTCCCGTTGGTATCATAAAACGAAACCCTGTCTGCCCTTCCGTCCCCGTTCACATCTGCTGCATGCGAAAACCGGTCGTCACTGAATGAACCCGCAGAACCTCCCACATAGTAAAAACCGGTTCCATTTGAATAATGGATCTCTCCCGACGTCCGCCCCTGGTAGGTATCGTTATATACTATATCTGTTTTTCCGTCACCGTTAAAGTCTCCAAAATCGAAATGGATTTTCCCTACCTGTGACGCCTGGTCACCATCGATCAGTTGATTCACATCGAGTGACATCGCACTGAAATCAGAGTCATAAGGACCTGTGAAACCACTTCCTGTAAACAAAGAAACCTTGATCGTCTTCCCGATCAGCCTCACAAAATCAGGTCTACCGTCTCCGTTCACATCCACGAACCATCTGTATTCCGATCTTCCCCGATCCGAAATTCCATACTGAACGCTTGGCGCATTTGTATTGATATTGTACGAATAAACATAGATCTGGTCATTGTTTCCGATATGTACGAAGTCTGCTCTTCCATCCCCGTTCATATCCACGAGTTGTGGATTTTCCAGTTTATCCGGAGTTGCAAAACCGATATCCCTTCCACCATCAAATCCATTTCCGGTGGAAAGATAGACCCGGTGAACATTATTCGCAAAATGAACAAAATCGGCACGACCGTCCCCGTCAATATCTCCGAACAGATCGTTTCCTTTGTGTCCACCCCAGGTTGAAATGTCCGTTTGCCTTGTATCGAGCGTTATCTGGTTCATCGCAACCGGGGAATTAAAGGCAGAACCGTTTCCAAAAGCGACAGCCAGTTTATTATTCCCGTCCTGGAAAGCAAAATCGGTTTTCCCGTCCCCGTTGATATCAGCAAAACTATAAAATATATTATAATGGAAAGGCACATTGAATCCGGAATCTGTATCAGCGTTACTTCCCGCAAGATCCCGTCTCACTTTGATCCTGATAGAATTATTGGCCTCATCCCCAACAAGCCTTGCAAAATCAGTTTTTCCATCTCCATCAATATCTACAGCAGCCGTATATTTTATTTTGTTTTGTATTCCATTGTGACACATATCGCTTTGCGATTGACTATACCCATAAATAATATTTGCAAATGCATACTGCGCACAAATACTTTGAGCTTGGCTCCAACCAGCCATACAAGGACCTGAGAGAGTGCAGAGACATGCCGCATCTCCTGTTCCGCAAGGACTACTATCCACTAACGCAGATTTAAATTTAAGATCAAGATCAATCCCAGTGCCACCGGGTAAAATCCAACTGGTATTAAAATCACTGTAACCGAAATCCAGATCATCGTAGGCTTCCGTTCCCCACTGGTTGTTTCCCGATTTGGAAACTTTCTTCAACCTGCTCTTTCCGGTTCCGCCTGTCTGGTAAGTTAGATC
>JAIOQL010000711.1 GCA_021413405.1 Leptospira sp. | reverse complement strand
AACACAGAAGCTTGTATTCCAGTTCAAGGAACTATCAATCAGCCCAAAGTGAATCAGAATATTATGGAATCGTCAGGAGGGCCGGGGACGACTCCTCCTATTACTCCGCCAGCAGTCGCGCCGACACTCAAAACCCCGTAGAGTAGATCGACCGGGTTTAACTACACCCGGTTGTTGCTCCGCAAGAATTACATTTTAGACAAGATCCATTCCTTACCATTTGGAATGAACCACACTCTATGCAAGAATCACCGGTATATCCTTTGATTCTTGCCTCTTCCTTATTTTGAACAGCCTGTGAATTTCCTTGCCTGCCTCCACCAAATGTTGCTTCATTCTTTGCCATGACTTCAGTAAATGAAAGTGGAGATGGATTCATAACTTTAACCCTGGATACGGATTCCGGCATCCCGGAATTTCCATTTCCCGATGTGGTGTTTGTTGATTTTCCCGGAAAATATTCCTCTTCTGAAAGATAAGAATCCTCAGTGTTCTTTTCATCTGCTTTCTGGGTAGACTTTTTTCCAAGTTCATCCGCCCTGAGATCCTCTGGAGAAATTTGTCCCAGATCATATCTACCTAAGTAAGTGATTGCCAGTTCACGGAACAGATAATCAATCACAGATGTTCCCATTTTGATATGTGAATTTCCGGAAACAATTCCATTTGGCTCAAATTTAAAAAAGGTAAATGCCTCTACAAATTCTTCCAACGGAACCCCATGCTGTAATCCCAATGAGATTGCAATTGCAAATGCATTCATCAGACTCCTGAAAGCTGCACCTTCTTTGTGCATATCAATGAAAATCTCACCAAGTTGACCATCTTCATATTCACCAGTGCGAAGATAAACCTTGTGCCCTCCAACCATTGCTTTTTGCGTATAACCCGCTCTACGGGAAGGAAGCTTCCGGCGTTTAGAAAGGTAGCGATAGATAATTTTTTCCGTTGTCTGTATTATCGGATCTTTCGGAGACTCCGAATTAACAGATTCTGATTTCATTGATTCGTCAGTAAAATCAAGCATTTCAAGCACAGAATTCAATGGCTGAGAAAGTTTTGATCCATCCCTGTAGAGTGCATTCGCTTTTATCATCAGTTTCCATGACATATTGTATGCATCTTTTACATTATCCACCG
>JAIOQL010000592.1 GCA_021413405.1 Leptospira sp. | reverse complement strand
GGTTGCGATGGCTGTAGTAGATACAAAAATACTCCCGATTTAGACGATGATCAGGTGACCGAAATCAAGAAAGATCTGGTCACTGAGTAACGACGAAGTGGTGCACCTGTGTGAGCAACTTAAACTGAATCCCCTACTTTTTTAAAAACTCTTCTAAACTTGCCGTTTCTTCCGGCGTATTTGTTATAATATCACATGCAATGGCGAAGTCTTTGATCGTGGGTTTGATTGCTTTTACGACTCCGCGCAAATATTTCCTTTGCCCGGATTTATTCAGCAGATCAAATATGATTGTTCCACCCATTGAAAAGATGCGGCTTGCGAGTCTTGATGGGGAGTGGTTGAATTTAACAGATGTTGGATTTATCTCGACGACCTGGCAAATCTCTGTTGATTCTTCAAAAACTCCTGCCGAGTGAAGATCTTTATTTATAGAGTGAGCAACCAGTTTGAATGTGTTGTATGAATTCATATCGAGTCTAGTATTATGCATTGCATGGATATAACCGATCAGAAGATAATTTTTATATTTGAGAGGGATGCAAATCTCCGACTTGTATTTATCCGGGACCGGATTTGATTTCGTAATTTCGTAATAGTCCTTGAATGGAATAAAACCAGGAAGCACCGAATCCGGTTGTGAAATATTTGGAATAAAAATTGATTTGTTATGCGAATTCATGAGTCGCATACGGCTATTCATCCGCTCATTTATGTAGACTTCGAAAAAATCAAACATGAAATTTACTTTCGGGGCCTTCTTGATCAGTTGTTCAATCCGGTCATCACCAAGGGATTTAAAAATATCGTTCTGGTTTATGATATTTGAAATTGTATAAACACTGGTGGTTACTTTTGGCTGGGATAAAATATCTTTTATATAAAGAATTACCGGTTTTAGGATTGAATTTCCAAAATCATCCTCACCAATTTCTGTAAATTTACTGACTATGATACTGTCTTTACTTTTCATAGTGAGAATCCGGTCTGTAGTATTTGGATCTACCCTGGGACTTCG
>JAIOQL010000591.1 GCA_021413405.1 Leptospira sp. | reverse complement strand
ATCAGAAGTTTGACGCAGAACTTTTGAAAACAACGCGTGATCAGATTGATCTGATTGAATCGGGAATCACTGCATTTGATATGGAGTCATTTTTAAAAGGGAAAATTACACCTGTTTTCTACGGATCAGCAGTTAATAATTTTGGAATCCAGATCTTCCTGGATCATTTCCTGAAACTTGCCCCGGCTCCTTATCATGTTGCACTGACTGATGGAAAGGAACTTGACCCCGTTACTTCGCCCTTCAGCGGATTTATTTTTAAGATCCAGGCAAATATGAATAAAGTGCACCGTGACAGAATTGCTTTTGCGAGAATCTGCTCCGGCAAATTTGAAAGAGGACTGACTGTAAATCACGATCGCCTTGAAAAACAGGTCAAGCTTTCTTCTTCGTTTGCATTCTTTGGACAGGATCGCAACACAGTTGATGAGGCATATCCGGGGGATATCATTGGACTTGTGAATCCTGGGACATTTAAGATTGGTGATATTCTCTCCACCGGGCCTGCACCAAAGTTACGACCACTTCCCGTTTTCGCACCGGAACTCTTTGCGACAATCAGTACAAGTGACACACTAACATTAAAAGGTTTTAAAAAAGGAATTGAGCAGCTCGCTGAAGAAGGAATCCTTTTGTCCTTCACTTCACGTACTATAGGGGCGGGTTCTCCAATCATCGGTGCAATGGGAAAACTGCAATTCGAAGTTTTTCAACGGCGGCTGCTCGATGAATACAATGTTGCAACGAATCTGAATATCTTACCATATAATTTTTCAAGATGGATACGGAAAGATCAGGAAAGCCAAATCCCGACTTCGGCGAATGCGGTTACAGATAAAGAGAATAGAATGGCAATTCTTTTCGAGTCAGAATGGGATATGAATTATTTCAGAAAAAACAATCCGGAAATTGAACTTTTAGAACACCCGGTTCAATAATATGAAGAAAATCCCTGAAACGAAAATGCAGAAAGGTCGACAATGGCTGTTTTATGGGACATAATTTATAAACGTATCCTTTTTCAGGAAATCTGATTTTACTGAAATCTGTCGGAACTCCGACAAAATTTTTCGCAATTCTCCGTCAAATGAGACATAATCTGTCGGAACTCCGACAAATTTATGCGTTATACGCCATCTAAACTACCAAAAACATGCGTTATGCGCCTTTTTATGTAAAAAACGAAAATTTTTCAGAAATAAGAATTGCCAAATACGAAAATTTTTCAGTCTTATATTTGTAAGGCATTATGCATAACGCATGCATGCTGCACCAGATCACTAGGGCGATTCATTTTGAATCGCCTTTTTTTATTATTTGAGTCTCTGTGCTACAAGCTCAGAAATATCCTGAACTTTTACTTCTTCTGTTTTTCCTGCTGCTTTCACTCCATCGGACATCATTGTCATGCAAAATGGACAGGCTACTGCTATTGTAGATGCACCGGTATCGATCAACTGATTGGTTCGTTTGATGTTGACCCTGTCGTTGTTTTGCTCTTCCATCCACATTTGAGCTCCACCTGCACCACAACAGAGTGATTTTGAGTGATGGTCTTCAGGCTCTGTAAGTTGACCGTTTGAAACTGCTTTAACGATGTCTCTCGGATTGGAATAATTGTCGTTATATCTGCCGATATAACAGGAATCGTGGTAGGTAAATTTTCCGTTTGCTGCATCTTCAGCAACATTCACTTCAATTTTTTTCTCCTGTATCAACTCGTTGATAAACTCGCTATGGTGAACAACTTCGAAATTTCCTCCAAATTGCGGATACTCGTTTTTAATTGTGTTGTAACAATGCGGACACGCAGTAACAACTTTCTTTACATTGTATTTGTTCATCGTATCTACATTTGACTGCGCTAATGTCTGGTAGAGATACTCGTTTCCGCCGCGTCTTGCTGAATCCCCGGAGCAATTTTCTTCTGTTCCCAGTATTCCGAATTTAACATTGGCTTTTTGCAGAATTTTTACAAAGGAACGGGCCACGTTTTTATTTCTTTCGTCGAACGCACCAGCGCAACCTACCCAATATAGAACATCAACATTTGCGTCTTCCGCCATTGTTTTCACATCGAGACCTTGTGCCCAATCAGCCCGTGTGTGAGCACCCACACCCCATGGATTTGAATTATTTTCCATGTTCGTGAATGCTCCCTGGAGTTCTGCTGGGAATTTAGATTCTGCAAGAACCAGGTGACGTCTCATTTCAACGATTGCATTTACCTGGTTATTTCCTACAGGACAGGCTTCCACGCACGCATAGCAGGTTGTGCAACCCCAGATTGCTTCTTCAGAAATATAATCCCCTATGACATTTGATTCGAGTCCGAGAATTTCTTCAGCGCTTTTCTCTGTTGTCCTGGCTGAATGGACTGCAGGCATTTTTTCCATGAGAGCATGTTTTAGTTCTACTATAATTGCTTTAGGATTCAGAACTTTTCCTGTTCTGTTTGCAGGGCACTGAACTTGGCATCTTCCGCATTCAATACAGGAGAGTCCGTCCAGCAAATTTGGCCATGGGAAATCCTGAACTTTGTTTGAACCCCAGATTGCATTTTCGCTTTCCAGATCCAGTTTAGAGAGTGCACCTTTTGGGGTTTTGGAAGCAAAAAAATAATTCATCGGTGCAAAAATCAGATGAGCGTGTTTAGAAGTGGGAACATAGAGCATGAAGGTAAATACAGTCAGGATATGCATCCACCAGGCAATCTGGAAGACTGTATCTGCTGTTCCATACTGAACTCCGATCGCTGTCCAGAAAGATCCTATTCCCGCAGCAATGAAGCTTGGCTCGAGGTAGCTGGAAGCATACCGGGAACCTACAGCTTTTGCGCCTTCCCCCAGAAGTGTTGAAATCATAAGGGTTGCAATCAGGGATATCACAATTGCAGATGCCGGTGAATGAACATCCAGACCTTTCGCTTTGTTGATCCATCGTCTCCATGCAAAAAAACCGAGACCTAACAGAACGAAGAAAGAAACGATCTGAACCATGAATTCATAGGTGTGAGAAGCTTCCGGAGAAATTAAATCAAAAACCGAGAATTCGAATGGATCTTTCAGTCCCCATCCAAAAACGCCTGCAATCATCTGGTTTGTAGTATGTATTACGTAGGTTAGAAAGCCATAGAAAATAAATGCATGCATGATGCCGCGAAGTGGTTCCTTAAAGTTTTTCTTTTGCAAAAGGACATTGACGATTACGCTTTGAATTCGAAATGGAATATCTTTGAATTTCAGGAAGTTTTCCCGGAAAGAAGCCTCTTTTCCGATGAATACCAGGTTCAACCGGTAGATGATGGCTTTGACGAATACGAAATTCGCAACAAGGAACAGGGCTGTAAAAATAACATGAAATAAAATGAGTGAGATTTCCAAAGAGAACTTCCTTTTTAGTTTAATTTCCCGAATCAGTTTACCTGAAACACTTTTAAAAAACAATAAAAAAACCTGTTCGACCCCGCGTCTCAACAGATTTTCTATGTCATATTAGTTAGTATATGAATACAACACTATATAAAGATCAGAAGACAGATGATATTCTCGATAAAGCTCTATCTGGTGAGAGAATATCTCCTGCAGATGCTTTGCATTTATACGAACATGCCGATTTTTTGAAAATACAAATGGCTGCCCGTGAACTCCGGGAACGCGTTTTGTCTCATAGATATGCAAGTTACACTATGTTCCGGGTAGTAAATTACACAAATTTTTGCAATGTAGAATGTTCTTTCTGTTCCTTTATGGATGAAATCGGATCTGGAAAAGGATATGTTCTGTCTCTTCAGGAAATTCTTGAGAAAATGGAATTTGCTGAAAAAGAAGGGGCCGATCAGATGTTTTTACAGGGCGGAGTTTATCCTGATCTGAAATTTGATTATTACCTTGAAATACTTTCCGGGGTTAAAAAACGTTTTCCGGAAATGCATATCCGTGCTTTTTCCCCGGTTGAGATAATCGGTCTGGAAAAAATTACCGGTCTGTCACTCCGCGAAGTTCTCAGGATTATGAAAGAGGCAGGGCTTGATTCGGTTCCTGGAGCCGGAGCAGAAATTCTTACAGAAAGAATGCGGAATATTATCTCACCCAAGAAAGCTTCCGTAGCGGAATGGTCGCGTGCAATGGAAACATGTCACGAAGAAGGTCTTCCCGGAAGCGCCAATATAGTTTTTGGAAGCGAGGAAACCAAAGAAGAGGTCATAGAACATCTGGATGTTGTCAGGAATAT
>JAIOQL010000590.1 GCA_021413405.1 Leptospira sp. | reverse complement strand
CGTTGGCGTTCTGATCTTTTCTTTCTCTACGCCTCTCGGCATTATTGATATTACACTCTAAAATAAAAATCGGGATGAGGAGAAAGATAAATTTCATATACTGGTCACACCGCGTTTCAAAAGTTCCTCGGAAATTTTCATACGCAAGGCGACTGTTTTTTCCCGGATCATCTGGAGAAAATCATCAGGAATTCCGTTGGCATCGTCACCAAAATCCATTTGCAACCGGATGGCAACAAGAGAGACCGTCAATTTCTTGCGGATATTAATGAGATCCTGATTTGATAAAACCGGAAAATCGTTTTTGATCCTTCCAAAGAAATCATCCGCCGATTTTGATTCTTTCGCAAGAAGTTCTGCGTTTGAGCCAGCAATTTTATCCGGTATCGTTTCACCGCGCATTTCCCTAAAAATTTTAGAATCCAGTTCATTATCCGTGAGTGGTGAGAATTGAATGGTTTTCCAGGCTTCGACCGATAGTTTTTGCCAGGCCTGATCTGACATAAGGTCGAGATCCTGCATTTCTGTTAAGAAATCCTTCATAGCTTGCGATTCTGCATCCGAAATCATTGGCAATGCAGCCTGTTCCGCCGCGGCAGCGGGAGGAGTTATCCCAATGGCTTCGGCAGTATATGGCTTAACACCCGAAGGCAGAAGAGGGAAAAGCTTGCTGCTTTTTGGAACGATGCAGGCGGTAAGTAACAGGAGGATTGCAAATGAGAAAATTTTTGTCATTTTGAAACTCCGAAAAAAAAGGAACTGCTTCGTATTGAGATTCTCACGGGGCGTAGCCCCTCAGAATGACATTGTTTCCTGGCATTGTCAGGTTGAACTTTCCGGAACCAGTTTACTTTTGCAGAAATTGATTTAATCATTTGCGTATTCCTCAAAAATTTTTTGATACTGCGAATTCGAAATAATTCTGACGGAAATTCCGGTTCAGATTTTTTTCAGATTCAATATATTCTTTAATGCCAAAAGGGTTTCGACCCTGTATTCCCAGATCTTCATATTTTTCGTTATGACCAAATCGCACAAATGCTTTGACTGCCGTGTAGGAGAAAGTCAGAAGGGTCAGGGCACCAGCAATCTGGTATCCGAGATAGTTTCTATGAAATTTTGCTTCCGCAGAACCGGAATTCACTCCGGTGTATGAATTTTTCAGTGCTTCATTGGAACTATGTGCGGCACTGTAAAAATAACCTGTGAGCAGAATCAGACTGATTTTCAAAACCCGAAATGTAACATCTTCAATTCCGGAGTTTCCTTTTTCACCATACCATTGGTATTCTGCGGCGGAATTTAGGAATAAAATCGACTTTCCTGCGCTTTTTAACGGTGATGATTCTTTAATCTTCTGAAAGTATTCCCCGGAAACAATGTCCAGAACTTCCGATTTAGAAAAGGATCTTCCTTTTTCTTTATCCCTGGCAAAAAAATCTTTTTCGGTTTCGATGTATTCTGCTTCTATAGCTTTTCCATTTTTCAGGATCAATATACCTTTTTTATACTGGTTTTCCGCTTTGATTCCCCGTGGGAGAGCAATTAAGATCAAGCAGATTACTGTGAACCTGAGGTGATTCAATTTCATTTCCACCGGACAGCTTCACTGTCAACTTTTGTGCTGACAAACCGATCCCCACGTTTCTCGCGGAAAACGATGAATTTTTTTCCATCACGATTTTCAGTTTTATAATCCTTAAATTGAAGAGTTCTTCCTTCGAGGAAACTCGGAGGATGCGGCATTATATAGACAGAGAGAATTTTTCCGGGTTCCGGGTTGGATTGATTGGCCACCGGCATACTATTCGTCGATGACTGCGAATTCAATTTTATAAGCAAAAAAAGATTCGTTGCAATAGAAAGAAACAAAGCGATAAACAGAACTATGGAGAGACGATTCATGAATCCGGAAAGAGCCTTATTCTATTAAAAAGCCATGGAATACTGAAAAATATCATACATTGTCAATTTTTTCAATTGTTTTTTTTTTTTGACAAATCTTATTTTGGGAAAAATGCATGGAGTTCCGAAAACCTCAAAGGAAAAGACCTTTTTTTGTTTTATTGGCCGGATTCACATTTATTTTCCTTCCCGTTTTTAATATCCTCCAGGCATACATTTCTCACAAAAGTAAAATAAGTTTCTTTCAAATCGATGTCATTTTGTATTACTTCCCATTCCATGTTCCCTTCCTGCTTTTGATAACCAGCCCAATCGTCGGTATTGGGATTCTCAGGATTAAAAAATGGGGATGGTATTCATTTCTTGCTTATTGCGGCATTGTATTTCTATATAATCTTACTCAGTTATTAAAACATCCCGGTGCGTTTGAAGCGGGAATCTTTTTCCATTCAGCTCTCTGTATTATCGGGCTCTGGTATTTCCTGGGCAAAGAGATCCGAATGCCTTACCTTGACATTGTAAAACGTGGCTGGAGAGGGAGGAAAAGAGAAGAAATAAAAATTGCTTCAAACCTTTCGATTTCAGGAAAAACATACTCAACCACCATGGCAGATATTTCAGAAATCGGAAGCTTAATTGAATTTGATAATTCAATCCCGGTTTCTCTTGGAGACCCGGTTCAGATTAAATGGACATTAAACGGAGAAAATCAGAACTTGCAAGGACTTATAGTAAGGATTGAAGACAATCTACTTGGGGTAAAATTTCAGTCAATACCGAAGAATGAAAAGAGGATTTTGCACAATTTTCTGAAATAAAGAATCACATTTTTGTTCACCAAAACCAAATTTTAAAACAAAAAAAGATCTTTATCCGTTATTTTTGGATCAAAGAATTTTCCCTTAAATTTTTTGTTGCAACAAGTGCATCCTGAGATTTTCAATCTCAGAAATTATTTATCGGAAAATCCGGATGACAAATTCAAAAAGAGCTTACAATTCGTTACTTACACAAATTTCCCAAATTCTGGTAGAAACACGAAAAGATTTCAAGGAAGGTTCCAATCGCTTTGTATTAACATCTAACTGGGAAATCGGAAGACGGATTACCGAAATTGAACAGGATGGAAAAACAAAAGCGAACTATGGTGAGAGAATTATTTCAAGACTTTCTGAAGATTTGAACAAAAGATTCGGTAGCGGGTATTCGGAAAGGCAATTATTTGGAATGAGAAAGTTCTTTCAGGATTACAAAATGAATCAGATTCAGTTTGCTCTTTCCTGGAGTCAATACCGGGCATTGATTGCGATTAAGGATAGAGACGCGAGAAATAGTCTGGAATTGGAAGCGGTCAAGAAGGCCTGGACACAACGCAAACTGGAAACCGTGATCCGGTCGAGGATGAGGAATAATGGTCAGAATCCCCCTTCGCCCCCTTTTAAAAAGGGGGTTGAGGGGGATTCTAATGAAATGGGGCTTCTGGAACGTTCCAAAGGGATGTTTTATCATTATCGAATAGGGTCTCCTAAAAAACTTTTAAAAACCGGCAACAGTCGCCGGTTTGTCGATTTAGGGTTTAGGTGAGATTGTAAAAGTGGTCAAATCCGGAAAGAACAGTTACAAATTTGAGAAGAGTGATGTTCCAAGATCTGAAATATTCACTTACAAAGCCTTTCCTGAGAGGATCGTGGATGGGGACACGCTTCTGGTGACGATTGATTTGGGTTTTAAGACTTCTTTAATGCAGAGACTCCGATTTCGCGGGATTGACTCACCTGAAAAAGGGAACAGGGAAAATGAGAAAGTCGAAAAGTTTATTTTAAGAAGATTCCGTTCTGTAAAATTTATTGTTGTCAAGACTCACGGAGTGGATTTGTACGGAAGATATCTGGCTGATGTTTATTTTTCGGAGAAAGAGAAGGAGATCGAAAAAGTTTTGGAAAGGGGGAATTTTTTGAATAACGAACTTTTGGAATCGGGACTTGTGAGTGTGGATTGAGAAACAGATGAGAATAATCTGAATTTTTTCTTACGGGAAAAATTCAACGAAAGGGATTGACCTGGCGTCATAAAAATTGCAGATGCAATTTTTTGACGGGAAGGGAAAGCCCGACCCGAAGGGATTCGCCCTACTTATCTTTTTTCTTGAAGATGTCGCCTAACTTACCAAGTTCTTCCGGTTTGATATTCACCGAAGAAGCTTTTTTGTTTTCATCCTGGATCTCCTGGTAAACTTCTGCCCTGTGAACAGATACATTCCTTGGGGCCTTGATCCCGATCTTGACCTGGTCTCCTTTAATATCTACGATTACGACTTCTACGTCGTCGCCAATCATGATTGACTGATTCAGTCTTCTTGCAAGGACGAGCAAATTACACTTTCTCCATCTGTGCTGAGCCTTCGATAATCCTGGCTCTTACAGAATGATTTTCGTTCCTGGAGATCAGTTGTCTTCCGGCAGAATTTTTCGGATTTATGATTACCGGTCCCTGCAGATTTGCAGTCATTTTCATCGGGTCATCGTGCGGGATTGTTACAATTACAAAAACTACACCGTCGCCTAACGTATCCAACTCAAGTTCTTCCAATTCGGATTCAGAAACCGCAGGTTTGTAATCTACGATGAACAATTCCGGCTGGATCAGAATGAATGCCAACCCGGGCTCATCGGTAGATTGCAGCCACTTGAATGGGCTTTCTGCGTTTTCTTCGATGAGAGCAAACTGGTTGTATGTTTCGAAACCAAGAAGCCCGACAGGAAAATAAATGAGCTGTTTTTCTGATATCTCGATCTTACCGAAAGGTTTGGAAATTAATTGAATTGCCATTGTCTTATCTCAGGAAATCCATCAGCGTCGGCTTGATTATTTTGGAACCTACATTCAGTGCGTATTGATGAATTGTTTCGAGCCATTTGAAATTCATGATCGTTTCCGGAAAATCAATTGCCTCATTTTTCGCCAGAAGCTCTGTCATGTAAGATTTATCAAAATCAACTCTCTTCTCATGCTCTTCGATCCGGTTCATCCTGGCACCAACAACGGATCTGTAACGTAAAACATTTTCAAGAGCAAGGTCCAGATCCTGTAGATCCCTACCAGAAATTCTTTCCTGGTCTTTCTGGATCAGATCATTTCTCAATTGAATTAGCACATCAAAGATAGAAAGCCCTGTCACACTTGCACTTTTTGAATAATTGTTTGGGGGTTCTGAATTTGCAGGATCTACAAGACCGATGTCACGGAGCACTGTTCCTCCATCTGTATCCTCCAGCCAGATCTGGTGAGGTGCCGTTGAACTCAGGGAAATATTATCCTGGGCAAGTTTACTTGCCTTCACCTCGATCGGAGAATTGTTTATTTTATCAATGATGTCATCGATTGAATCACCAACGGCAACATGTATTTCAACTCCATCTATTTTGAATTTCTGATCGGACGTTGCGTTGTAAGCAGAGTTGTCCACTTTGCTCGTGATACTGACATTGGTTCCCCAGAAAACTTTATTTCCCGGAAGTGTAACGGGGATATATTCTCCGCGCTCCACTTCACGGATCTGTTCGCCGATGTCACCG
>JAIOQL010000589.1 GCA_021413405.1 Leptospira sp. | reverse complement strand
AGATCTTTTTATATCTTCAATGAATTCTTTTTTCAGGATGATTACCGGGAGATCAGGATCAGGAAAATATCTGTAATCATGAGCCATTTCCTTCGATCTCATAGGCACAGTTTTTAAAAGCGTTGAATCCCAAAGTTTTGTCATCTGTGTAAAAGATTGTCCTCTTGCATAAATATCTTTTTGCCATTCCACTTCATATTCAATCGCGGTTTTTACTGCTTTAAAAGAATTCAGATTTTTTATTTCAACTCTTGTCCTGAATTCCTTTTCCCCGACAGGACGAATGGAAACATTTGCGTCGCAACGTAGAGATCCTTCTTCCATATTACAATCGGAAACCCGTATATAGCGAAGGATTGTTTTGAGAGAATTGAGGTAAAGATAAGCCTGGTCGGAAGATCTCATTTCAGGTTCGGAAACAATTTCAATCAGCGGTGTTCCGGCACGATTCAGATCAACATAAGAGGCACTGACCCCCGGATCCTGTGAATGAATTAACTTTCCTGCATCTTCTTCAATGTGAATTCTTGTGAGATTAATTTTAGTTGGTGCCGCTTTTCCTTTTTCAAAGAAAGAAACACTTCCTCCCAGTGCGATCGGTTTATCAAACTGTGAAATCTGGTACCCTTTTGGAAGATCAGGATAAAAATAGTTTTTACGGTCAAACTTTGTAAAGAGAGAGATCTCACACCCTAAAGCCAGTCCTGCCATGATTGCCTTATCTAATACTTTTTCGTTCAAAACCGGGAGTGCACCCGGAAGACCAAAACAAACAGGGGAAACCTGTGTATTTGGCGACCCGCCAAATGTGCAGGAGCTTGTGGAAAAAACTTTTGATTCAGTATTCAGTTGGGCATGAACTTCCAGCCCGATAATTGTTTCGTATTCAATCATGGAATACCAATGCCGCAAAGAGCATTAATATTCCACAATTTTTTTGGTCAGTTGAAACCTGAAGAAGTCTTGAATGAAACGCTGGTGTTATCGACTACGGTTTTTGTCATTTCTGAATCAGTGGCATTTGTCATAGTTAAAAACAAAGCAGAAACGGTCGCAATTGAGGGATATGGACTAACATCGGAGGAGTTTCCATCAGAAACAAAATATTTAGAGTTGTCCGTTGCGGACGTATTCACCGAACTATTAAAAAAAGCACTGTTAAATGTATTCGCAGCTGCGCTTCCGCAAATTGTTGTGTTTACACTTCCGTCATTGAGACCAAGCTGGGCTGTAGCATATTGGGTGGATGTTGTGCTGGTTGCTGAATTCACAAATGCCAGCGCATAATAATCTCTGTTCCCACCTGAGCATGCATCAGAAGCAACGAGAATCCGCGCGATTCCTTTCAGGGAAAGAGTATTTGTGGCAGAAACATAATCCACTTTTATTCTTCCGTTATCAACCACCCCGCCGGATGCCTCAAATGGACCGCCGTTCCAGGAACATATCATTGTCAGTGTCGTGGATCCTGTCTGGGAACATTCCATCTTCGCGGTGTTCGTCTGATTCAAAGCAGAATCAAATTTATTTGGCTGCCAGATAACAAGAACTCCATTCCCGGAAGTTTTGTTTGTCGCATCGTCAAAATAAAGTTCAAAAACTTTCGCGTTCGTACTGGTGATAATAAATTCGAAACTTTTTTTATAGGTCTTGGCAACTCCCTGCGAGTTTGTCACCGATCCATTAAATCCCGGATTGTATTTGTATGTATAGATACCTGAAACTCCTGTAACGCTACTAGTGAGCGCTAGTACCGATGAAGTTGCCAACTGCTGAACAACGCTATCAACTCCTTTTACTACATTTTTTACAAAAGTTGTGACGTCCCTCACCGCGCTCCAGTTCCCGGATGCAGCAAAAACAGGCCTTACGCCTTCAAGATCAATCCTGAATACAAGTTCCTTCTCCCCTTCATAAAGAGAATAAGCTTTCGGGATTAATTTAACTCCAACATTGAGTGAAATGCCAAAGAAAAAAAACACAGCACTAGCGAAAAGTAATATCTTCTTATTGGTATTTTTCATCGATTCTCTCCTATTTTGCCACACCATCAGGAATGGTAATAAAAAATCCAGAACCGGATGAACCTGAATTCCGGCTGGCGAGGATGAGCAATAGCAAGCCGGTGTTGTCTTTACTATCGTGTTTTTGACAGGCAAAGAATGTCGTCCCAACGCATATGGTTATCATCAAAGATAGAATTGCCAGTTTTCTGAAATTCCAAACAAAGTTGGATCGAATTTTTTTCATGTGTCCCCCATTAAATAAACATTTTAAAAATCAAAAACTGCGGCGCTCCGGTCAATAAAAATCGATTGTTATTTATTACGGTTAAGTTAAAAAAAGAGCATCCCGGTCAGGTTTTATTTGATTTTCCGGATTTTTTTAAGAAAATTTGTCCGGAATTATTTTTTTGAAGTATATATTACTGAGTGGAGAATGCTATATATCAAATTAACTATATGCAGAAAACAAAACTGAATATTAACCGAAACCTGCTGCTTTTCATCGTTACCATGACTGCCTACTTTCTCGCCGGAAATGCAATTTATTCCGAGGTGAAATGCACCGGTACCGCCTGCTCTTCTATTCCACAAAATTACCTGAATCAGTTCACACAGCTGGACGGGAATTTCAGAAACCAATACCTGAATGTCGTCACAGATTCTATGTTAAAGTCTGCGTTAATGTCAAATACTGGCTCTGGATTGATCGGAGCCGGGGCAATCAATCGGGTTCAAATAGGAGCCGGAGCTTCCGTTGGTGCAGTAAAAGAAGGAGACATAACCGTTACCTCAGGCGACATCACTTTCCCGAAAATGCCGGCGGGAGGCGTTGGAATTGCACCTTACGCCATGGGAGCTGTGAATCTGGGCTGGCTTTTTAAAAAAGGGCCATCGGAAGATGGAGACAAAAGATCATTTCTGCATAGATTCAATATTTATGGTCATGGGCTTGCGAAACACTATGATATTGAGCCTGACAGCCATAGCAAAACCAAAACCACAAAGGGAGAAATTTTCAGTAAAAACTATGGAGCAATGGTCCGGTTTCAGATAATCCGGGATTTTTACACTAAATTCTACATGTTTGGATTTACCGGTCTGTCCATCGGCGCAGGATTTAATTCACAGGAATTTCACCTGACCCTGGAGAGCACCGAAAAAAAACCACC